>JBITAD010000111.1:0-4147 GCA_044439945.1 Blastopirellula sp. JB062 | reverse complement strand
AAACGTTCGGGCAAAAGCTTATCTTCACTCCACGCGATCGTTAGCAGCCTCGATAACGAGCCCCCACCAGCTCGTCCCACCTGTCGAGAAAGTAACACGACCGAAAGTCCCGTTCATGGGCGCGACTGTTCCCAGCAGTCGCGCCTGTTTTTTTGCGCGGTGCGAAAACGGCAAACCGAAATCGCCCGCGTTATGGATCTTTCTATCGTGCGTGCTTCTCAGGCTCGGCAAATCGGGCCGGCGACGGCTATTCCCACTCGATCGTCGCTGGGGGCTTGGTACTGATATCGTAACAGACGCGGTTCACCCCTTTTACCTCATTAATAATTCGGGTCGAAATCCGCGCCAAATGGTCTTAAGGCAAACGACTCCAATCGGCCGTCATAAAATCGTCCGTGTTGACGCTGCGAATTGCGATTGCATTGTCATACGTCCGTGCGTCTCCCATCACGCCGACGCTTTGCACCGGCAACAGCACGGCGAACGCTTGCGAAGTCTGACGATAGAGCCCCGCCGCTTTAATCTCGCTGACGACAATCGCATCGGCCTCGCGTAGGATGGCCAACTTTTCTTCGGTAATCTCACTCAGGCAGCGTACCGCAAGCCCAGGCCCCGGAAACGGATGCCGCCATACCAGATCTTCCGGCAAGCCAAGTTCGAGCCCAAGCCGACGCACTTCATCTTTAAAGAGATCGCGCAGCGGCTCGATCAAGTCAAATCCCAGCTCTTTCGGCAATCCGCCGACGTTGTGATGCAATTTGATCGTCGCCGCCGGGCCATCGATCGCCGCGCCGCTTTCGATCACGTCGGGGTAAAGCGTCCCTTGCGCCAAGTACTTGGCGTCTTTGATTTTGACGGCTTCCGCTTTAAAACAATCGACAAACTGATAGCCGATGCGGCGCCGTTTCTCTTGCGGGTCGGTCACGCCTGCCAACTGTTTCAAAAAGTCTTCACGGCCGTCGACGACGTGCAGGTCAGTTTTAAAATGTTTCGTGAACTCGGCGATAACCGACTCGGCTTCCTGTTTTCTTAACAAGCCGTTGTCGACCAAAATGCAGGACAACTGCGGGCCAATCGCTTGATATAGCAGCGCCGCCACGACAGACGAATCGACCCCGCCCGAGAGCCCGCAAATGACGCGATCGTTTCCGACGCGTTCTCGAATTTCGGCGATCGTCTGCTGGGCGAAGTCATGCAGCTTCCAGCGTCCCTCGCAATTGCAAACCGAGATTACAAAGTTACGTAAAATTTGAAACCCGAGCGGCGTGTGCGTCACTTCGGGATGAAATTGCAACGCAAACAGCGGCAATTCTTGGTGTCGCATCGCCGCAATTGGGCAAGTCGACGTGCTGGCGAGCGGGGTGAACGAATCGCTCACGTTGGTCACCTGATCGCCGTGGCTCATCCAAACGTCGGTTTCTTCCGGCAATCCGCCAAACAAATCTTCGCTTGGACGAACGTTGATCTTCGCATGGCCGTACTCGCGATGCGACGTGTTCTTCACTTGTCCGCCAAAGGCCTGGCACATCAACTGCATGCCGTAACAAATGCCGAGAACCGGCAAGCCCATCGCAAACAAGCCGGGATCGCACTGCGGAGCGCCTTCTTCGTAAACGCTGGAAGGACCGCCAGATAAGATAATGCCGCGCGGCTTGTGGGCGGCGATCCGCTCGACCGAGATATCATGTCGCACGATCTCGCAATAAACGTTTTGCTCTCGCACGCGACGGGCGATTAACTGGGCGTATTGCGAACCAAAATCTAGGACGAGAATCTTTTCGTCAGAGATGCGAGAGGCGTCAGCGGTAGTGTCAGTCGTAAGAGCCGTCATCGTCATCCTTCCGCGTCGAAACCGGAAAACGAAAAAGCCCGCCCAGAAATCGGCGGGTGAAGGAAACCGCGTATTATATCGCGATCGCTACATGCTGCAAACTAGCGATGGATGAAACCGATCGATTGCGGCTCGGCGCGAGCATGAAGTTTGCCGCCGGTCGCCGTCGCGAGCTGCCCTCCCTGGTTTACCCCCGCGACAGACCCGCCTAGCATGAAGTTGCCAAACGGATCCCTGACGCTCAATCGGACGGAATGATGGAAATCTTGCTGACCAACGACGATGGAATTTACGCCCCCGGATTGGCCGCAATGGAGCGGCAACTGCAAAAACTGGGAAACGTCACCGTGGTCGCGCCTGCGACCGAACAAAGCGGCGTCGGGCATTCGATTACCTTTTTGAGCCCGCTGGTTTGCAAAGAAGCGTACGACGGCGACCGCTTGCGGGGATACGCCGTCGAAGGCAGCCCGGCCGACTGCGTGAAGATCGGCGTCTTCGAGTTTTGTAAAAAACGCCCCGACCTGATCGTTAGCGGCATCAACGGCGGCTTGAACGCGGGCATCAACGTCCTGTACTCCGGTACGGTCGCCGCGGCGATCGAAGGCGCCTTTTTCGGCATCACCAGCGTCGCCGTCTCGCTCGAATGGGACGAGCACCCGCTGTTCGACGTCGCCGCGCTAAAAGGGCGCGAGATTATCGAAAAAATCTTGGCGCAAAAGGGAGAGCCGGCACAGCTGTTTAATCTCAACCTGCCGACCGCCGCGATGCGGAAAAAATCGGTTGTGCAGGTTGTGCCGATGGGATTGGCTCGCTACGGCGAGCACTTCGTCAAACGCAAAGACCCCCGCGGACGCGACTATTACTGGTCCACCGGCGACCCGCGTCCTGAACATGGATCGGAAGAAACCGATTTGTCGGCGTTAGAAAAGGGGGATATCACGCTGACTCCGCTCCACTTCAATTTGACCGAGAACGAGTATCTCGACCGAATGAAGTCTTGGGATTTGCAGATCGCGGATTAGACTGGAAGTTACCCCCAGTTCTGCATGTCGAATTTCGTCATGCCGTTTGCCGCCGCAAATGAAGCGGCGGCTGTCTGAATTGTTCGCCGCAAGTCGTAATGGACGCGCGCGGCGACGCGTCGAACTCCCTGTTCAATCATGAACGTAAGCCGCGTAATCGCCGGCCTGTGCTTGGTATTTGTTGTAGGTTCTTCGAGCTATGGACAAGAGTGGCTGACTTCTCCCAGCTTCTACAGCCATAGCCCAGAGACTGGCAATCGCGTTGCGCAGTACCGGCCTGACCCAACCGTCAATCAACCGTACGACCCCAGTTATCTTAGTTCCGGCTATCGCCAGTTTCGCAGCCGAATCGGCTCGGGCGGCAGCGTCGACAACTATCATATCGTGCAAGAGTGGGGACGCCCCGTTCGACCATACGGCGAATGGCTCCACCCGTATCGACCTTATTCGGTCCCCTATCAGTTGTGGGGCGCGCCGTTCCAAGGCCTAGGTCCGGTGTTCAACAACTATCCTCCCTACCCAGGGCCGCTTTACGGACCTGGCGGCGGATACGGCCCCGGTCGTCCTGGCGCGGGAGGAGGTCCAGGTTATGGTCCTGGTCCTGCCACGCCGCCGGGCGGCGGCAATTTCCCCGGCTATCGCGAAGGAAACATCTAACGTTTACCGATTCGATACAGCTTCTCGGCCGTCCTTAAAACGATCGCGTTATCAAGCAGCAGCGGGGTGGCCATAATTTGGCCGTCGACTTGATTTTCGCCGATCACTTTAAATTCGCGCCCCGGAGCGACGATGATCGTTCGGCCATCTTCATTACAAAAGTAAAGGCGATCTTCGGCCAGCGCCGGCGAAGCCGAAAAATTGCCCCCCAATCGTTCGGCCCAAACGGTTTCGCCCGTCTTCACGTCGACGCAGGTCGCCACGCCGCGATCTGACACCATATAAAGCAAACCTTGCCAGAGCAGGGGAGACGAGGTGGTCGGGACCTGCCGTTTCATCGTCCAACTCACATGCGTGTCGGTAACGTCGCCTTGCCCGTCGACGCTCATCGCCCAAAGCTCGGGGCGAGTGAAACCGGTGCAGATATAAACGACTCCGTCCTGATACACCGGTCGCGGCACGTTCGAGAAACCGTCGCCATGGTCGATGCGCCAAAGTTCCGCCCCCGTTTGCGGATCGTACGCACAATCCCACTGCGCGCCCGGTATGATCGCCATCGTCCGACCTTCCCAGGTCACAATCCGCGGCGTTGCGTACGCTTTTCGCATGTCGCCAATATTTCGGCGATGCGGCGGGC
>JBITAD010000110.1:9171-17672 GCA_044439945.1 Blastopirellula sp. JB062 | reverse complement strand
TTGCCAGGACGATGCGTCTTCTGGTTAAACGCGGTAAAGGTTTCGTATGGCCACGATTCTGATTGATAAGCTGCTGCAAGCTGCGGTGAAGCAGGGCGCGAGCGATATCCATGTAACCGTCGGACAGCCGCCGGTGTTTCGCTTGCACGGCAGAATGCGGCAACTTGATACGAAATCATTGACGCCGGAAGACACCGTCGCCTTGATGAAAAGCATCACGCCGGAGCGTTGTCAGCGCGAGCTGCAAGAGTCAGGCAGCGCCGACTTCGGTTTCGCGTTTAGCGACTTGGCTCGTTTCCGCGTCTCGATTTTCCGTCAGCGCGGCAACATTTCGATGGTGTTGCGTCAGATTCCTAACTCGATGTTGACCCCCGAGCAATTGGGCCTGCCTGAAAAGGTGATCGAGCTTTGCAAGCGTCCGCGCGGTCTATTTTTGGTGACCGGGCCGACCGGTTCAGGCAAAAGTACCACGCTGGCGAGCGTGATCAACAACATCAACGAAACGCTCGACCACCATATTATTACGATCGAAGACCCGATCGAATTTTATCACTATCACAAAAAGTCGACCGTCAATCAGCGCGAAGTCGGGGTCGACGTGCCGTCGTTCGCCGAAGCGATTCGCCGCGCGTTGCGACAAGACCCCGACGTCATCCTGGTCGGCGAGTTGCGCGACTTGGAAACGATCGAAGCGGCGATTACGGCGGCCGAAACGGGGCACGTCGTGTTCGGCACCCTGCATACCAACAGCGCGGCCGGCACGATCAACCGGATTATCGACGTGTTTCCGACCAATCAGCAGGACCAAATTCGCACGCAGCTGGGCGAAGGTTTGATCGGCGTGTTGTCGCAATCGCTCTGCCCGAAGATCGGCGGCGGTCGCTGCGCCGCTTACGAGCTGTTGAATTGCACCTCCGGCATCAAAAACCTGATTCGCGAAAACAAGGTGTTTCGTATTCCGTCGATGATTCAGACCGGCGCCAAGCACGGCATGATCTTGATGGACGACTCCCTGTACAACTTGTGGAAAGCCGAGAAGGTTTCGCAAGAAGAAGTGCTCGCCAAGGCGCAGCATCCGACCGATTTGGCCAAACGCATCGCCGACGCCAAACGAGGTATCGAGCAAGACGAACAGATGGAAGCGTCCGCTCACTAAACGACGTTCAAGAGATTTCCGCCGCGATTTACGATCACCTAGAAGCAGCCGCAAGGACTTAATCAATGGCGATTCGACGCCTGGGACAAATTCTGGTCGACTTAGGGTTCATCAGCGATGAGCAGCTGGTGCTGTTGCTCGAAGAGCAAGAGCAGCAGGCCGAACATCAGCCGATCGGCAAGATCGCCGAAGACATGAACCTGATCACGGATGATCAGCTTGTTCAAGCGTTGGCCGAACAATTGGGGATGCAAGTCGTCAGTCTCGACGACGTCTCGATCCCCGGCGACTTGCTGGCTCGGGTGACCGAGCCGATGGCGCAGCTTTACAAAGTGATTCCGGTCGCGTTCGACGAAGACATGAACGAGCTGTCGGTCGCGACTTGCGAACCGCAGAACTTGTCGACGCAAGACGAATTGCGGCAGTTTTTGGGCCACTCGATTCGGGTCGTGGTCGCGACCGAGCGAGACATTCAAAAAACGCTCGATCGCTATTATTCGGAAGATACCGAAAGCTTCGAGAGCCTGGTGCACGACCTCGAGTCGGACTCCGACTTGGCCAAAGCGGCCGAAGCGCTGATGGGCGACGGCCCGATCGACATTACCGACGCCGAAGCCCTGGCCGACAGCGCCCCGGTGCGCAAGCTGCTGAACATGGTCTTGCTGATGGCGATCAAAGACCATGCCAGCGACATCCACTTCGAGCCGTTTGAAGAAGAGTTTCGCATTCGGGTCAAAGCGGACGGCGTCCTCTTCGAGATGGTGCCGCCGCCGCGCCACTTGGCCTTCGCCATTACGACTCGCATCAAGGTGATGGCCGATCTCGACATCGCCGAACGCCGTATGCCGCAAGATGGTCGGATCGAGCTGACCGTCGGCGGGCACCCGGTCGACCTGCGGGTCTCGGTGCTGCCGACGATGTTCGGCGAAAGCGTCGTGATGCGGCTGTTGGATCGCAGCGTCGTTTCGCTCGATCTTGAGAAAGTCGGCATGCAGCCGGGCACCCTCGGCGAATTCCGAACCGTGATGGGGCGTCCCAACGGCATCGTGCTGGTGACCGGACCGACCGGCTCGGG
Source organism: Blastopirellula sp. JB062 (assembly GCA_044439945.1). Taxonomy (GTDB): domain Bacteria; phylum Planctomycetota; class Planctomycetia; order Pirellulales; family Pirellulaceae; genus Blastopirellula. Next base: position 15,441 of record JBITAD010000110.1, on the reverse strand, counting down.
CAAAACGACCACGCTTTACTCGGCGCTCAGCGAACTAAACGAAGTGACCGAAAAGGTCATCACGACCGAAGAGCCGGTCGAGTACGACATTGACGGCATCGTCCAAATTCCGATCGACGCCGACATCGGCAACTCGTTCGCCAACTGTTTGCGCGCCATTTTGCGTCAAGACCCCGATACCATCCTGGTCGGCGAGATTCGTGATAAAGAAACGGCCGAAATCGCGATTCAAGCGTCGCTCACCGGGCACTTGGTCTTTAGCACGTTGCACACCAACGACGCGCCCTCGACCGTCACCCGCTTAAAAGACATGGGCATTCCGACGTTTATGATCACCGCCACCGTCGAAGCGATATTGGCGCAGCGGTTGGTGCGGCGAATTTGCAGTCAATGTCGCGAAGAGGCGATCCCCAGCAAAGACATGCTGTACGAGTTGAGAATGAAGCCCGAAGAGCTTGCCGGGCGCAAGTTTTTCAAAGGAGTCGGTTGCGAAAACTGCAACAACACCGGCTACAAGGGGCGGATCGGTCTGTTTGAGCTGCTGATCATGAACGACGACATTCGCGACATGATCATGCGAAACGCTTCGACCGACGAGATCCGAGAAGAGGCGCGCCGGGTCGGCATGATTACCCTGCGCGACGCCGGTATGAACTTGGCTTACGACGGTTTGACTTCGATTGAAGAAGTCGTCCGCGAAACGGTGCTCGAAGCGTAATCCGCTTCCTCACTGAAAAAATTAAGAAACAAACACGTTGATTTCACACGAACTGAGCGACAAGGCGAAATAATCGCCCAGCTCCGATATCCTTCGATCGACGCGACCAGCCGCGCCGCTCGACAACCCAGGCTGCACGCGGGAAAAGAACATGCCTACCTATCAATTCGAAGCGATGGACACCGAGGGTCAAGAGATCCGCGATGTAATTGACGCGCCGACCGAAGATGAAGCGGTGGCGACTATACGCCAGATGGGTTATTTCATCACGCGCATTTCCGAAAAGAAAGCGCGTGCCGCAGCCGCCGGCAAACGAGGCTCGAAAGGGGGCCGTACCTTCGCCATGGGCGGAGTCAGCAGCCGGCAGTTGACCACCTTTACGCGGCAGTTGGCCATTTTGCAGAACGCCGGGCTGCCGATTCTCCGCAGTCTCAAAATTCTCGAAAAACAAGCCAAGCCCGGACGCTTGAAAAACTCGCTGATGGACGTCTGCGAAGACATCGAATCAGGCGCCGGCTTGTCGGAAGCGATGTCGAAGTGCCCCAAATGCTTCAATCGCTTGTACGTCAACATGATCAAAGCCGGCGAGGCGGGCGGCGCCCTCGAAGTGATTTTGCTTCGCTTGGCCGACTTTATGGAACGCGACGAAGACCTGAAACGCAAGGTCAAAGGCGCCATGATTTATCCGGCGGTCGTCATCACCGTGGCGGTCGGCATCTTGACCTTCATCATGATCAAGATCGTGCCGGTCTTTAAGCAGATCTTCGACGACTTCGAGCTGACGCTGCCCCCGCCGACTCAACTGCTGATCACCATGTCGACGGCGATCGTCAACTATTGGTACGTCATTCCGCTCATTCCGATGGCGCTGATCTTGTTCGTCAAGCTGCTCCGCAAATTCAAACATGGCCGCATGGGCTGGGACTTGTTCTTCCTGAACGTGCCGATCTTCGGCAGCCTGCAAGAGAAAAACATTCTCGCCCGTACGATGCGAACCCTCGGCACGCTGATCGCCTCGGGGGTGCCGATTTTGGAATGCTTGACCATCGCTCGCGATACGTCAGGGCATGCGATGTTCGAGAAGATGTATCACAACGTCACCGAATCGATTAAAGAAGGCGAATCGATTTTTAAACCGATGGAAGAAAACGCCCGGGCGCCGTTCCACCCGGTCGCGCTCTTTTTGTGGATGCTGTTTCCGGCGTTGCCGGCCGCCGCGCTGGCGGTCGTTCCCGGCGACGTCGCCCAATACGCGCCGACCGCGATCGGCGTTTGTGCGATCTGCGGCGCCCTGTGGTACTTCATGCGAATGAAACGCCGGGTCGTCGAACTGTTCGTGACCAACATGATCGACGTGGGCGAAGAGACCGGCGAACTCGACACGATGTTGTTTAAAGTCGCCGATACCTATGACGAAGACGTGAGCGTCATGACCGAGTCGTTGACCAAGCTGCTCGAACCGATCTTGATCGTGTTCCTCGGCGTCTCCGTCGGCTTTATCGTCGTCTCGCTCTTCCTGCCGCTGGTCAGTTTGATCCAGAACCTGTCGTAAATGCTTATCCCGTTTCGGCGCGGCGATCGCCAGCCGCCGCGCCGATCGCACTTACCCCTATCGACGCACATTACTAACACGAACCGCGGCAGCCAGGCCGGCGCGTTTATCAGGAAAGGTTCGCCATGAAGACTCGGGCACACGTAACACGACGCGGGTTCACGCTCGTCGAACTGCTGGTCGTCATCACGATCATCGGCATCTTGGCCGGTCTCGCACTGGTCGCGATTCCGCAAGCGGTCGGCCGGGTCAAAGAAGGCGCTATCACCGCCGAACTCGCCCAGATCGAAGCGGCGGTCAACCAGTTTAAAAATGACCATGGCGCGTATCCGCCCGATCTCAACGCGGCCTATTACCCGGCGGACACCGATCGCCAAGGCGCGATCAGCTCTTTCCTGCGAAAGACGTCTCCCCGTATCGCCGCCGCCGATTACGCGGTCGAGTATGATCCGTCTGATTCGGACGAATTAGCAGTCATTCAAACGTTGGAACTCGCCGGTATCGTCTCGCCCAACGCCGCGGCCGGAACGATTGTCGACGGCGTCTTAAAGCTTGACCGGATCGGTCCGGCCGAAGCGCTGGTCGTCTTCCTCAGCGGTTTCAGCTCCGACGTCGAGCGTCCTTTTACGGGCGAAGGAGATCGCAAGCGTTATTTCGATTTCAAAGTCGAACGCCTGCAAGATCTCGATAACGACGGCTGGCTCGAGTATTACCCCAGCGGCGTCGAAGCTCCTTACATCTACTTCAATTCTCGTTCGTACGTCAACGGCAGCGCCGTCGCCCGATTTCCGTTTGATCCGTCAGGATCCGCCTTTTCCGACGTCGGACAAGCTCGCCCTTACTTTCAAGTGCTCGGCAGCACGTCGGGGTTTGCGAATCCCAAGTCGTTCCAAATCATTTGCGCCGGCATCGACGGCCACTTCGGCGACTACTCCAGCGATTACGCCGGTTCGCCCAATGCGTCGGCCTTCAAGATTTATCCCTCGGGTTTAGACAACTCGTCTTTCTCCGACTCGATTCCGTACACGACGGACGATCGCGATAACATCACCAACTTTGCTCAGGGGCCGTTGCGTAACAAGGAGCCTGAATAATGCTGCGTAACCACGCGCGAAACGACCGCCGTCGGCGGACTGCTGCTCGCGGCGGATTTACGCTGGTCGAAATGTTGGTCGTCGTCATGATCCTCGGCCTTCTGTCCGGCATGGTTTTGCTGGCCCTCGCCGGCGCCGGCGAATCGGCCCGCGAAGCGCGAACCCGCGGGCAGATCCAAAAACTGCACGAGTTCGTCATGAACCGGTACGAAAGCTACCGCACCCGACGAACCCCGCGCCCCACTACCGGCAATCCGCGCGCTGCGGCGACAGCTCGGGTCGACAACATCCGCGCGCTGATGTTGCAAGAGTTGCCCGATCGTCGCACCGACTTGGCGACCGATCACCGGTCACTGGCGTCCGACAAATACTCTGCGACATACGCCCGCCATCAACGAGCGATCGAAGCATTTACTGGGAATAGCGGAAACTGGGCGAACGCCTACGCCGATTGGTCGCCCGAAAATCAGCATGCCGAGTGTCTCTATCTGATCTTGGCTTCGATCAACGACGGCGACACCAACGCGCTCGACTTTTTGCACGACAGCGAAATCGGCGATACCGACGGCGACGGGGTGCCCGAAGTGCTCGACGGTTGGGGCAACCCCATCATGTTTTTGCGCTGGCCGCAAGGTTACGTCGGCTTTGAAAGCTCGTTGCAAGACATTCGCGTCTTTGACGCGTTCGACCCGCTACGAACCCGCACCCCGCTCGAGTCAGGCTCGGGCGGCGCACAGCGACCGACTCGCCATTCCAGCGAATCGCCTAGCCCGGCCGAGCCGATCGGTTTCGCCCATTTCAACATGACCCCGTTGATCGTTTCGGCGGGCAAAGATGGAGCGTTCGACATCGCCGGCGACCAGATCGCCAACGCCGAAACGGCCGTCGAAGACTATGATCGCGGGACCTGGATCGATCTGGGGGGCAGCGGCAGCGAACTTTCGTATCCAACTTCGCCCGTCGATCCCTACTTTTCGCCGGCGTCCTTTACCAACTCGGACGGCGCCGTCGGCGTCGGCGTCATGTTTGACGTCAACGACGACGGGTACGACAACACGGTCGACAATATCAGCAATCATTACCTGATTGTCGGAGGGAACGCCCCATGATCGGTCTATGCATTCATCGAGCCGACCGAGCTCGTCGCGGCGTGACCTTGGTCGAACTGCTGGTCGTCGTCACGCTGCTGTCGATCTTGCTCGGCATCGCGGCGACCGCCGCACGAACCGGCGCTCGCGGAAAAAAACAGCGCGAAGCGGCTCGCCAAGTGAACGCGTTTATCGCGGGCGCACGCACGCGAGCGCTCGAACTGGGCCGCTCGGTCGGGGTCGAGATCGTCAACAATCGTCCTAACGAACCGCAAGCGGGCTTAACCTTGTTCATGGTCGAGACGCCGCCGCCGTACGCCGGCGATTCGACAAGCAGCTATTGCGAAATGACGATGAAACCGTCGACCCCCGGCACGCGCACCGCGACGTTGCGATTTAGCGTCGCCGACAACGCGTTGCTTTACGACGACGACTTCGTCCAGCCCAACGACGTGATCTTTTTAGGTTACGACAACCAGCCGTATCGGGTCAGCAGCGTCAACCCGATCGCCTCGGGCAATCGCTCGGTGGTGATCAGTTGGGACGTCGACCAGCCCGAGCCGTTGCCTTGGATCGATTCGACCGGCGCGATTGCGACCCCTTACCCGCAATCGCCGTTCAAAATTTATCGCCAACCGCAGCGCAACAACGTGACTCCGCTGCAGATGCCGACCGGCATGTGCATCGACCTTTCGTTTTCCGGATTGGGCACGACCGGTTACGGAACCAACAGCAGCGGCATGGCCTCGCAAGAGCCGGGCGGCACGGTCGATACCGAAGAATACCCGAAGATCATGTTCGGCCCCAAAGGAAGCGTCGACGCTTACTATTGGCAGTCGGGCGTCAACGGTACGGCGATCAACGCCTCGCGGACGTTGCCCGTCGGCAATATCAACTTGCTGATCGGACGTTACGAGAAAGTGATCGCGGTTCGCGACGCGGCGCTCGACTTGACCGTTTCGGCCAACGTGTTGTCGTTGTTCACGGCGCCGCCGGAAGATGGCAGCAACATCGCCGATCCGGAAGCGATGTGGGTTTCGATCAATCGACTGACGGGCAATATCGCCACGACGAATAACGCCGTGGTTCGCGACGCGGGCTCGCTTGCGACGGGGGCCGATGCGGTCGCTTCGGCGCGCCGTTTCGCCAAGCAGGCTCAGAACATCTCGGGCCGTTAACCGAGGACGAACGTGACGTAATGAGAAACATGAAGCAGGCAATTCGAAATCGCGCCCACGGCATCACGCTGGTCGAAGTGTTGATGTCGACGATGGTCGTGATGCTGGGGATCCTCGGTTTGATCTCGCTGATTCCGCTCGGCAGTCACCTGGCCGAACGCGGCACCCGTAGCGATCGCATCGCCAGCGTCGGCCGCCGCGTCTATCGCGAAGCGAAGATTCGCGGCGTGCTGAACCCGGCCTCTTGGATGGACCCGGTCGCGGGCGATCAAGATACGTTCCGAGTCTCGGCGACGTCGTTGCCGGTGCGGCAGTCGTATTTGATCGATCCGATGTTTTTCGTCGATCTCGACGCCCAGCGACAATACTTCCCCTTTGATACGAGCGGTACCGTGCGGATGCGGCGACTTTCGCTCGGCAGCGCCGAGGTCGCCGAGCTAATGGAAAGCCGCGCCGAGCTGGCCTTCGTCTCCGAAGACGACTACGGAGTCGGCGACGCAGGAGGCTATATTCGCCCCAACGATCGCGAAGTTGCGCTGTCGCAGCGGTTTTTTAATCGCACCGTCGACGGCGCCGACATCCCGATTCGTCGCCAATCGCAAGGAACTTACAGCTGGGCGATCATGCTGGTTCCCGATCC
>JBITAD010000110.1:0-9071 GCA_044439945.1 Blastopirellula sp. JB062 | reverse complement strand
CGACCGACACCTATATGATGTCGACGATCATTTTCCAGAACCGCGCGGGCGATATCCCGCTGGCCGCCGACATCGGCTCGTCGCTGAACGAACGGGTGATCGGGGTCGACGGCGCAACGTTTGTCAGCGGCGGCGGTGCGGCAGGCGAAGTCGAACTGCAAACATCGGACGACGCCGAATTAGAGATGAAGACCGGCGATTGGATTTGCCTCGTGGGTCGGGCCGAACGAAGAATTGGTTCGGACGATTATTATTGGGGCGATCTTTTCAAGTGGTATCGCATTATTGCGATGGACGAAATTTATGAACCGACGAGCGGAGACTATCGACGTCGTTTGACCATCAACGGTCCCGACTGGAACTCGCAAAGCGCACCAAGCGAAGCCATTTATATGGAAGACGTCGTCGGCGTTTACGAGCGAAAGGTTCGTTTGGAGACGGGCTCTCCTTGGACCTGGACCCCCTAACGGCATCACGGACTGTCGACCCTTTTCCTTAACGACATCAACTGAAACGACCAAGCGGTCTCCAGCGGCCGCTTTTGACAAAAAACGGCGGCGCTTTGCGGGGGCTGGCGCCAGTCATTGCGAAAGCAAAAAAGGTAATACCCATGAATCGGAAGCAGACGCCCCGTCGCGGGGCTATCTTGCTCGTCGTCCTTAGCGTACTAGTGCTGTTCGCATTGGTCGGCGTCACGTTCGTCGTGACCGCCGGTCAGTTCAAACGCGCCGCCGACGCGGGACGCAACCATCCTGTCGTCGCCAGCGAGCCGCAACAAGATACCGACGCCGTCATGCTGCAAGTGTTGCGCGGCCCCAAAGTCGGTACGCCCAGCGTCTTGATCGGCAGCGAACTGCTGCGCGACCTGTACGGGCGCGAATCGCGTCGCGGGGTGATTAATACCGTCGAAGAGACGGCTGACGACGGCGACATTCCGCAAGACTTTCTCCGTTTATCGGTGACGGCCGACACGGCGTTCGTGCCGACCGACGGTTATTACAATGGCGGCGTGTTGACCTATTTAGACGGCGACACCCAACACGCCAGCGTGCGGATTATCGGTTACGACTCGGTCGATACCAACGGCAAGAGCGTTATCTTTTTGGTCGAAAAACCGACCCTGGCTGGCAATATTTTGCCTGCCGACGGCGATCGGATCTTGGTCAATGGTCGTCCTTTCAGCGGTACCGGTTTCGGCTATAGCGATATCGGCAACACCTATAGCAGCGGCGCCTCGCTCGATCTGATGACGATGATCCCCAACATCACCACCGATCCGCCCGCCGCCGACATGCGGCTGCCGGTCGCGCTGCTGCCCAACTTCGCCGCGTATACCAACAACGGCAAAGTTGCCGATCCATTCGCGGGCGATACTCGCTATGTCGATCATGGCGGCGCCGACGAACCGTGGGACGCGCCCGACTATCAGAACATGGCGTTGTCGTATTACTTCAACGACGGCAATCCGACATCTTCCGAAGACGTGCTGCCGTCATTCCATCGTCCCGACTTGATGGCCTATTGGTATAAAAAACTAGCCAACGAGTGGCGCGAAGGAACCGATTCCGACGGCCTGGCCGATCTGACGCCTGATACGAAAAAAGAAGAATTGTGGATCCGCCCTTACGGCGTGGATGGCATTCGAGGCAATGCGGATGACGAAGCGGTCGTGCCGTTTAGCGAGTTTCCGTTGGAGAATCGTGACGCGTTGGTCGCGCTGAAGCGGCGGATCAGTTTGCGTCCGCTGCGCGAAGATAACCCCAACTTCACCGGCAGCAACACAGCTTATCGCGATATCAAGGTCAGCGGCTCGACCCACTTAAATGACGTTCTGCAATGGGATGTCGACAACGATCGCGACGGCATTATGGACAGCGTCTGGATTGATCCCGGCTTGCCGGTCATGACCGCCCCCGACGGTCGCCGTTATAAGAAGCTGGCGGCGATCTTGGTCAAAGATCAAGACGCCCGCTTGAACCTGAACGCGTCCGGTTTCTTTAACGCGTTCGACTCGATCGATACCGCGACCGATACTTACGACTTGGCCAGTACCACGCTGGCGGCCGAAAACGCTTTTGCCGCCGGCGGAACGACCATGATGCCGCGTTTGCTCGGCGCCGGCTACGGCCCGGCCGATTTCAACTTGCATCCCGTTTTCAGTTCAAACCCGCGCGAACTGTACAACATTTTCAACACGCGCTACGGCGGCGACGGCGCCTCGGGCTTGCCAGGCGTCGACGAAAACGGCAACCAAGGCAACGACCGCTTAGAGCAATATACGGAGATCGGCTTACCCTCGAACTGGGGCGGCACGTTGATCGGCCAGGCGTACGGCACGTACCCGCTGATCGCCGACGCCGGCGTGATTTATCTTGATTACTCGGGACGTTCGCGAGTCGTCTCGTCGGCCATCGCTTACTTGGGCGATCCGGCGGTGCCGGCCGCCGGGGCGATCACCAACGCCGTCAATGATCCGTACGAGCTGAACCTGACGCATCCGCAAGGGACCGACGCCCCGTTTACGCCGGGCGATTTAGAAGCGTTGGCGCGCTATAACGACTACGACGGCAACTACCTTTCGGCCCGCATCAAATCGAACGCGCCGCAAACGCTGAGCGCGCCGGCAAACCGGGCGGCGCTTACGACCGAAAGCTTCAGCATGCAGACGTTGCCGCCCCCGCCGATTCCGCTCGATCTACGCGCGACGGCGCCGACGCCTCCCTTTACGCTGACCGCTCCGTTCCTTCAAAACCAGATCACGCGCGGTCGCCGGGCCGAAGATTCGGACGCTTGGCAAAACACGATGCCGACCATCATCGATCTAGCGCGAGAGCGGATTCGCCGCAACTTGCCCGAAACGTTAAACGGCTTGGGGCAAACCGCAATGACCGAAGCCCAGGTCGAACAAATCGTTCGCTCGACGTTGCCGTTTGAAGTGTTGCGCGGCGAGCCGATGGACGTCAACCGATTGTTCAACAGCCCGCTGCAAACGGCCGGCGACGCCTTTGACAGAGACGTCACGCTGCCCAACCTGGGAACGTACACGCCGCAATATCTGAACGACTACAACACCGCTTATTTCAATAGCGGCGATGGGCGCAACGTGCCGGTCCGCACTTACGGCGGTACCGACGACACGCAGTTTGAGTCGACCTTGGCCAAACAACTGTACGCACGGCATTTGTTCTGCTTGGCCCTGTTGCTGCATGACGCAGGGTACGACTTTCCCCCGTTTGAATCGGTCGAAACCTTTACCGGCGAGCAATCGCGCGAGTTAACCGTTCGCCGGTTGGCCCAATGGGCGATCAACGTCGTCGATTTTCGCGATAACGACGCGATCATGACCCCGTTTGAATACGACGTGAATCCGTGGGACGGCTGGGGAGTCGACGGCGACTTGTTGACCGACGAAACTTCGGCCAACTACGTCGATCGCCGCATCGTTTGGGGCGCCGAACAGCCTGATCTGTTGATTACCGAAACGCTGAACACGCATGATCGTCGGGTCAAAGATACCGACTACGACGACAGCGCGCATCCGCAAGCCCAAAAAGAACTGGGCAACGGCGGCGATGCGACGATGGATCAATATCGCATTCCGCAAGGCTCCTCGTTTATCGAACTGTACGCCGTCCGTAATTTGCCGACTAACGGCGCCAAACTGCCGGGCGAACTGTACGACTTGTCGACCAACGAACTGCTGTTGGGCGCGGTCGCGCCGAACAACGCGCCCGTTTGGCGGATGGCCGTTACCAAGCATCAGACCGACCCCGAAAAGAAACTGCTGGCCCAAGTCAACGGCGCGGCCGATCGGGTCAATACGGTCATGTTCCAACCGAACGATCCGACCCCCAGCGGCGGCGTGAACGACCCGGCGTTTTTCCATCCGTTTAACGCGCTGACGGCGTCCGACAACCCGTCGGATCAAGATCTCGAAATCGACCGAATGATTTGGTTTACCAACGCCGCGCTGCCCAACACGGGCGACGATAGCGACTTGTCTCGTTTCGAGGACATCTCGTTCAAATATCGCGGCGGCGCCAACTTGCGTTTAGCCCCTAACCGTTATTTGGTGGCCGGTCCCCGACCGACGACTTACTTCGGCTCGGCGCCTGACGAAAATTCGTCGGACCCGGCCAAGATCAACATCACCGGCTCGCACCGCATTCAGTTGGCGACCGGCACGGCGCCCAACTTGGCGTACGACACGGCGATTACGGCCGACACGTATCCGACGACGGCGGCGATTCAAAATGTGATTTGCGGCATCTTTACCGCTCCGATTCCGGATGCGGCCGTCTGGCCGCTCCGCGTCGACCCCGACGAATTGAACCGAAACGGCGCCAACGCCGACGTCGGTCTGAACATTTCGGAACCGTTGCCGACCGGTTCGTACTATACCGAGCCGTTGGATCACAACAACGACATTCACATCTTGGGGCACTATTCCGAAGCGAACCCGACCGACGATCTGGCGTTGCCCACGACGCTGATTCCGGACGAGCCGATGGATAGCAAAGCCAACACGCCGCTTGAAGAAGCGGGCGCTTTGGAGACGAATACTTATAACGACTTTAAGGGGCTGTTGTTGCAGCGTCTGGCCGATCCGACGCGCGATTATCACCCGGCGTACAATCCGTACATTACGGTCGATTTCGCGCCGCTTGATCTGCAGGTCTTCAACGGCGAGGATCACAACGCCGCCCATCCGCTAGCCGAAGACCCGGACGATACCGGAACCGACGCCGATCTCGATCAGCGCATCCGCTTCGCTTCGGTTCAACGCGGCATCAAGCTGAACGATCCGCTGACCGGCGAGCCGAACGGCAACTTGCTCGGCTGGATTCGGAGCCAATCGAACTTGGCGGCGACCGGTCGCGAGTTCTCGAAAACGGCCGCCGACGGTTACGCCGCCGGCGTCGCGCCGACTCCGCGCGACCCGCTCTTCGTCGTCGGCGGACAGCAAGAGCATTTCGGACGACCGCTCAAGCATTCGCTCGGCTATTTAAATCGTAGCTTGGGAACGCCGCTGACCACCGGCGCCGGAACGAACGCCGAATACGTCGGCTCGCCGGGCGCCGGACCCAACGACATGCCGTTCGGTTTCCTGTATTGGCCCGATAGTCCTTTCATGTCGGCGCATGACTTGATGCTGGTGCCGACCAGCGCGCCCCAACGTTTGACCTTGGAATACTCGCTGTTCAACGGCGATACCAATCTCGAGCAATATGGCGCCACCGACCGATCGGACGCGGTCGAACAAGCGACCGATCATTGGGGACGCTTCGGCGGTTTGATGAACTTCTACAATTCGCGCGACCAAAGAGATTTGGGCACGATCAACGACTCGAAACGTCGGGCGCACATGTATCGGCTTTTCGATTACGTAACCGTGCCGTCTCGATTTGTCGGAACGCAAAAGTATTATCGCGCCGCAACCTACGAAGCTACGACCACCGGAACGACCGATTTGAAAAATCATTTGCGCTTCCCCTTTAACAAGCGAAGCGAGTTCCGCGATCCGGGCACGGTCAACTTGAACACCATGGGCAGCGGTTTGGTTTACAACGGGCTGTTCCAAGATAATTATTTCCAAGACGCCAACGTCACGTTCCCCAGTTGGGGCGAATTTCAGCAAAGCCGCGCCGGCAGCAGCGGCGGAAACCGGTTTAGCAGTGCGGCCGCCGACTTTCCGTCGTGGTTCTCTGATCCGTTCCGACCGGCCGCCGCCGCCAACATGATGCCGCCGCTCGACCCGGCGAACCCGGCCTCGGCCTATAACAACGCGCTGCGCGTCTCGGGCGTCGATGCGACCGTGTTGCGATCGAAGAAGTTGTTGACCGATTCGGGCAACACGGCGCATACGATCGGAACCAATACCGAGGATTCGCCGCTATTCGAGTTTGAAACCGCCTCGACGGCCGCGACTCGATTTACTGATTCGTCGATCAGCGCGGCCAATCGCCTGCAGGGGATTCGCCGGCTCGATAACTTGACCACCGAGCAATCGAACGTCTACGCCGTTTGGGTGACGCTCGGGTATTTCGAGGTCGAGCCGACGACGATCGACGGCGTGCATCCCGACGGGTGGCGCTTGGGCCAAGAACTGGGCAGCGATACCGGCGAGATCACCCGGCATCGCTCGTTCTACCTGATCGATCGTTCGATTCCGGTCGGCTTTGAGCCGGGCGAAGATCACAATGTCGAAGACGCCGTCTTGCTCAAGCGGCGGATCGACTAACGACGTCGCCCGAGCGACGTTCGCGCTTGCCGCATCCAGCCGTCCTCATTTGAGGGCGGCTTTTTTCGTGCGCCGTTCGACGACCATTCCGACCAGCGCCGCTTGCGACTGACGACGCGGCTGCTCAAAGAGCCAGGAAACGAATGAAAGATACGGCAAGCGGCAGGGCAAGCCGATGGAGGAGATGTCCGCATTACGCAGCTTGCGTGAATTGCCTGAATCAAGGGCGTGTTCAATAGCGAGAAACCGCAATCTTTCATAAATCAAGCCAAGTTTTTCGTAAGTTGCTTTCTTATATCACTTTAAGCGTACATCTGCCGATGGGGTTGGAACGATTGTAGTGAGCTTGGTGTGAATTTTTTGCACTTTAAATCAAAGGGGTGGATTCTCCCGTTGATTTCAATGGCGGAGTAATACACATTATGTAGGTGAGCCTTTTTTCCAGTTGGGGCCATTGCTCACCTTCGGCGAATGGACCGTTCGCCTTCAAACTGCAGGAGCTTGTCGATGAAATTCTCGTTTCGTCTCGCCGAAATTTTGAACCACTCGCCCGACCCGAAAAAGCGGCCCGGCACGATCAAAGCGATTTGCGACTATACGGGACTCGATCGCCATCAAGTCTCTTCGTTGTTAAAGAACGAAGCGAAATATATTCCGCTTTCGGCCCTCTCGCAGTTATGCGATTTTTTGATCAAGCATGGTTACTCCGACGCCGGACAATTGCCGGGGGCTCTTTTTTCGGTCGAGCCTGAGAACTTCTGGGAGCTGCTTGCGCGACGTCGCCGGATCGAAATGTGTCTGGGCGTGCGAGCCGACGAAAACTGGCCCGAAGGCGCCTGGGTCGTCGCTTCCGACACCATCTTGCAAGGCGAGTTGCTGACCGGCATTTCGACCCTGGGCGGAACGGCCAAGTATCAGCGCAACGACTCCCCGCCCGAGCCGGTCATGCTGAACGAGTTGGGCGAAAAGATGTACGACGCCCCGATTCCGCAGCCGGAAGATTTGTTTCAAACGCTCGTCTGGGCGCCGGGTCAAGCCGAAACCGACGAAGTTCATTCTCGCGCGAGCGAAGTGTATCAAAACTTTCACGCCGCTCAGGGAGACAAAGCGTTAATTTGCTTGGGCAGCATCCGCAGCAATCCGGTCGTCGAAATTTCGATGGCCAGCATTTTTAACTGCGAGCCGTACATCAGCCAAGACGAAGTCGAAAAGCCGAGCGATCGCTCGGTGCCGATCTATTTGCGCCATCGCGAAAAGAACGTCGAGCATCCTGAATCGTGCAGCGGCGGCAAGCGATTGTCGAAGACCGAAACGCCGGAGACGCCTGGCTTTTATTACGAAACGGCCGACGGATCGTGGAAGTGCGCCAAGTGGGACGAGACGACCTACGAACCGGCTTACGTGTTGTACGCCTATCACGAATCGCAAGGCCGGCTCGAAATGTCGTTGGGCGGCTACTCGGGACGCGGCACGCGCTTGTTGGCCAAGACGATGTCGAGCCGTCCTGAAGAATTGTGGCCCCCGGTCTACACCACCGGCGGCGTGCAAATCGGCGCCTACGTCATTCAGTACGAGCTGAAGAAGCAAAAGAAAAACCGGAGCGTGCTGACCGCCGATTACTCGGCGACCACCAAGGTGATTCCGATCGACCCGGAAGTGATCCACCGACGGATTCACGGCTAACGCCCTGGCGAAAATTGCCGTCGCGGCGAACTAGCGATCGATTTCGCGAATGACCAGATTACGGATTTCGGTCATGTCCTCGATCGCGAAGCGAATCCCTTCGCGGCCGAGACCGCTATTTTTAACGCCCCCGTACGGCATGTGATCGACGCGCCACGAAGGCACGTCGCCCAGGATGACCCCGCCGACGTCCATCCGGTCCCAGGCTTTCAGCATTTTGTAAACGTCGCGCGTAAACACGCCGACTTGCAGCCCGTATTGGCTGTCGTTGGCGATGCGCAGCGCTTCGTCAAAATTGTCGAACGGAGCGAGAACGGCGACCGGACCGAAGACTTCGTCGCAGGAGAGCGGCTGATCGGTCGGCACGTTTTCGAGCAAGCTCGCTTCGACCATCGCGCCGTCGCGTTGACCGCCGATCAAGAGCGAAGCGCCGGCGTCGACCGCCGAGGCGATCCACGATTCGACCCGTTCCGCTTCGCCGATTGAGATCATCGGGCCGATAAAGGTTTCCTTGTCTTTCGGATCGCCCGACTTGAGCTGGGCGACGGCGTCGAGCAAGCCTTTTTTCAGCGCGTCGTAGATATCGCGATGGGCCAAGATCCGTTGCACGCTGATGCAGCTTTGCCCCGATTGATAAAACGCGCCGACGATCAGCCGCTTGATCGCGTCGTTCAAATCGGCGTCGGCGTCGACGATGCAAGCCGCGTTGCCCCCTAGTTCCAGCACCACTTTTTTGGCGCCTGCTTGCGACTTCAACTTCCAGCCCACTTCGGGCGAACCGGTGAAGCTCAGCAGTTTTAAGCGGGGATCGGTCGTAAACCGCTCGGCCCCGTCGCGGCGGCAGGGCAAAATCGAGAACGCCCCCGGCGGCAGATCGGTCTCGGCCAATATCTCGCCGATCAGCAGCGCGCCGATCGGGGTCAAGCTGGCCGGTTTTAAAACGAAAGGGCACCCCGCCGCGATCGCCGGAGCGATCTTGTGGGCGGCCAGGTTCAGCGGAAAGTTAAAGGGCGAGATGAACGAACAAGGCCCGATCGGCACGCGCTTCCACATGCCGCGATAATTGGCGGCGCGAGCCGAAATGTCGAGCGGCATCACTTCGCCGGTGATCCGAACCGCTTCTTCGGCGGCGATGCGAAAGGTGTCG
>JBITAD010000109.1:0-4138 GCA_044439945.1 Blastopirellula sp. JB062 | reverse complement strand
ACGACTCGTCTTACGGAGATGTTCGCGCAAAACGTTTCGAGCGACGCCTAGCAGCCACGGACGGACTGGGGCGCCATCAGGAAAACGAACCTTACCGACGAAGCAGCGCAAAAAGACTTCTTGGCTCAAATCTTCCGCATCGGCCGGTTCGAGCATGCGCGATCGCAGGTAACCGAAGACGAATCCTTGCTGCCGAGCTACGAACGCCGTAAACGCGGCCCGATCTCTTTTTTTGATCGCTTCGACCAGCAATGCGTCATCATCGGCGGTCGTAGCCCTTTCTCGATGATCAATCGACGTTTGGCCGGCCGACGCGCGCACGTCAAACGGCAACGTCGCGGCATCAGACAAATAGGTCGGCTGTCCGGAAGGCATATCGCTGCAGGCGGGCGGAAGAAACAAGCGGGTGGCGTCACTTCGGTTTATGTTATCGCAAACCGCGAAGAAGATGCAAACATCCGGTCATCGCAACCCATTGCTGCGTAGCGAAAATTTGATGCGCAGCAAAAAGGGAGGGCCGAAAACGACCCTCCCCCCAATTGGCTTCGCAGTGAGCGACCTAAGCCGCACTCTACAGGACGTAACCGTCGCGATAGGTCGGTTTGATGATCTCGGCAACTTCCGGAGCATTCTTGGCGACCATGTTTTTGGCGTCCCAATCGATCTTCTTGCCTGCCCAAACCGACAAATTGCCAAGCAGGATCGTTTCGGTAAGCGGTCCGGCGTAGTTGGGGAAGTTCGAGAACGGTTCGGGACCGCCCTTGATCGCTTCGGCGAATTCTTTGAAATGGCCCGGCGAACGCGCAATCGTTTTGGCAGGCCCATCGTAATCTTTGAAATCGGCTTCCGGCATCAGGTGGAAAGAGGCGCCGTAATCGCTCGACGAATAGAGACGACCTTTATCGCCGACCAACAAACAACCGCTGCTGGCGACGCGACCTTCGCCGTCGCGCGGCACGTCCTTTAGCAATTCGTTATCGGGCATTTTGCCGCCGTCGTACCACATCATTTTACACGCCGCGCGACCGTCCAACTCGGGGAAGTCGAACGTAATGGTCGACCATTTCGGGTAGGTGACGCCGTTATGCCCTGAGGTGACCGCTTCGACCGAAACCGGATCGCGCAGTTGCAAAGCCATGTACGGCATGTTGGCCGTATGGCAGGCCATGTCGCCCAAGGCGCCGGTACCGAATTCCCAGTAACCGCGCCACTTAAAGGGATGAATGTTCGGGCGGTAATCGATCAATTTGGCTGGGCCGATAAAATTGTCCCAGTGGACGTTTTCCGGAGTCGGTTCGACGTCAGCGAACCCTTGACCTTGCGGCCAAACCGGACGATTCGTCCAAACATGCACCTCAAGAACGTTGCCGATCGCGCCCGCCTGAATAACTTCGACCGCGCGACGCAAGCCGGAGTGCGAAGTGCCCTGGTTGCCCATCTGCGTCACCACTTTGTTTTCGCGGGCGATTTCGCCCAAGCGACGCGCTTCGTAGATGCTGCGGGTCAACGGCTTTTGCGTAAAGCAATGCTTGCCCATTTTCATCGCCATGGCCGAAACGGCGGCATGGCAATGGTCAGGCGTGCTGACCGTGACCGCATCGATCTCTTTGTCCATCTCCTCGAACATCTTGCGGTAGTCGTTATACTTCTTCGCCCCTTCAAACTGGGCGGCGGCTTTATCTAGGTTGTTGTCGTCAATATCGCAGATGGCGACGATATTGCCGGCACGGCTCGCATCGCGCGAATCGCTCGAACCTTTCCCTTGCACGCCGACGCAGGCGAAGTTGATTTGTTCGTTCGGTGATTTCGATTCCGCCGCTTGCATATTCGACGCCCAAAAACCGACGCCCGCAGCCGCCGAAATCTTCAGAAAATCACGACGGTTATTATTCATGGTCATTACAGAAGGCTCCTAATCCGGTGATCAACATCAACCACTACCGACAAGGCAGGTCGCTAACGATTGGCGAAATCGATGTGGTTCTAAGAGAGGGCAGGCGTTAAGCGCTCAAACGGAAGATGCTACCGCTATCGCCGCTAGGTGGGCACAAATTACCGCCATACTAAAACTACGATACCGAGTCCCCCATGGTTCTGCAATTAAGCCCATTTACGAAACTGGCAAAATTTCACAACTAATTGGCGGAAAGAAGACATTTACCCTAACCCCGCCAGGCGCAGGGCGTAAAGAATCTCAGCAGCCCCCTATTTTCCGATGCAAAAGCGGCTGAATATCACATCTAAGATATCGTCCGTCGCGACCGCGCCTACGACGCGTCCTAATTCGGCAAGAGCCAAACGAATCTCGACCGCGACCAATTCTTCGCCTACCCCCTCTTTTGCCGCCGCATGGGCGGCGAGCAACGCGCCAGACGCTTGCTCAAGACTCGCCCGGCAGCGGCTTGACGTCGCGTCTTCCGCCTGCGGCAATTCCGCTAACTTCGCCGCGATAGTCGTTCGCAGTTCGGAGATTCCCATCTGCTTAACGACGCTCGTAGCGATGCCCGTCGGCGGAACGCTGGCAGCCAGATCCGCTTTGGTCCAAACCCATAATCGCCGTTCATCCGACGCTTCATCCCAATAGGACAATTGTTCGCCTGGCTCGCCGCTCGCATCGCAACACACGATTCGCAAATCAGCGCTGTCCGTTTGTCGACCGCCCAGACGTTGAGCCATTTGTCCCGGGCCTTGCTCGATTAATTCGACGCCTGCCGTATCGACCAACGTCACTGGCATTCCGTCGATCGTAATTCGTCTTCGCAACGTGTCTCGAGTCGTTCCCGCAAGGTCGGCGACAATCGCCGCAGACTCTCCGACAATCGCATTAAACAGACTGCTTTTCCCTACGTTGGGCGAACCGCAAAAGACGACCGTCGGACAGTCGTCTCCGGCGTTCCGCGTCGATAATTGCGCAAACGCTCGCGCGACGCATTGCTGAGCCTGCGTTAATTGCTCGCACAGCGCCGGGATCGAAATAAATTCGATATCTTCTTCTACGAAATCGAGACCCGCTTCTAAATGGGCCAGCAGTTCAAGCAGTTGACGTCGCGCATCGGCCAGCGGCGAAGCGAGTCCTCCGGCCAGTTGATCTAGCGATTGCTTGAGTCGCGTATCGCCTTCGGCGTCGATTACGCCGAGCACCGCTTCGGCCTGAGTCAAATCGAGTCGTCCCGCAAGAAACGCACGTAACGTAAACTCGCCCGGTTCGGCGATTCGAGCGCCATGACGACAAGCCTCCGCGACAATTTCTTCAAGTAGCGGGCGAGAGCCGATCGTATGAATTTCGATCGACGGCTGCCGGGTATAACTTCGCTGGTCAGGCCAGTAATAGAGATCGCCGGCAATAGTACGATCGTCGGGCAAACGAATCGTCGCTTTCGCAACGGCGGCCGCGCGACCAAATTTCGGCGGCGCTTGGACATCGATCCAACTTTGAACCGTTTCGATCGCTTTTGGCCCGCTTATGCGAACCGCGCCTCGCAGCGCTCCGCGCGCCCCGCTACCGATTGCGACAATTGTCTCTTCCCAAGAGGCGTTCATGACGGCCTGGGCGGGTTAACGTTTTTTCGCGGGGCGTTTTTTCGGTTTCCGCGCTTCGACCGTGTCGACGACTGACGGCACGTCCGCCAATTTCGGCTTGGGAATCAGCTTTCGCTCAACAATGCCCCAGACGCTCTGCGTGATGAAATAAATGCAGAGCCCTGAAGGAACGCGGAAAAACATGAAGCCGATAAAGACCATCATATAGGTCATCATCTGCTGCTGCATTTTTTGCTGCTCATCCATGGCCGGCGGCATGAACATTTTTTGCTGGATCAAAAAGAGCGCGATCGTAAAGAGCGGCAAAATGTTTAGATACGGGCCAAGAAACAAAAAGCTGGCTAAAAAGCTGGACGACGGATGAATCGTCATAAAATCGGGCAACACGCCGACCCAATACCAGGTTTGGTCAGGCGCCGACAAATTCGAGCACCACTGCAGACCGGGTATAAACGGAGCTTGACGCAATTGAATGTCGACCGCCAGCGCACGGTAGAGCCCTAAAAAGATCGGCAGTTGCAAAAACATGACGCCGCAGCCGCCGAGCGGATTGAAGTTGTGCTTGGTAAACAGTTCTTGTTGGGCTTGACGCTGCTTG
>JBITAD010000108.1:0-4180 GCA_044439945.1 Blastopirellula sp. JB062 | reverse complement strand
TGCGGCCTAGCGGCAATGCCGCCGCGACGGTAAGCCGATGCAAATGCACGACTTAGGCATCTCGGCAACGGCGGCATGCTCGGGTTGGATCGTCTTGACGCGGCCCCCTGCCCCGATAGAATCCAGTTGTCCGTTTACGGCTTATCTAGGTCCGGCGGCTGACTTTAGGACGACGCACCAGGCGGCAGACGCTTTGTAGTAGTGGCGCGTTTGCGACAAAGGTTCGCACCGTCGGTCGCTGCGTGACGTGAAAAAGGGGTATGGGTATGAAGTGCCAGCAATGCGAAAAACCGGCGACGTTCCATATCACGGAATTGACCGGCGAACAGCCGCAAGAGATTCACCTTTGCGAGGGCTGCGCGCAAAAGTACCTGATGCAGACCCCAGGCAGCGGCATGCCGGGCAAAGCGTCGCTGGCGGGCATGTTGGCTCAGCAACTGAAGGTGGCCGACACGGCGAAAGAGTTGGAAAAACTGGACGAAAAATGTTGTCCGATCTGCGGGATCAGTTTTTATGAATTTCGTAATCAAGGGCGGCTCGGCTGCCCCCATGACTACGTTTTCTTCTCTGGCGAACTGGAACCGCTGATCGTCAACATTCACGGCGACTTGGTCCACAAGGGAAAACATCCCCTGACGCACAAGCGGAGCACCGAGAGCCAAACGAAGTTGATACAATTGCGGCGTGAGATGAACGAAGCGATTCGTCTCGAACAGTACGAGCGCGCCTCGGAACTGCGCGATACGATTCGTAACCTTGAAGAAGGCGAAGAGCCGACCGACGACGAGCATAGCGTCTAAGCCGGCGAGCGTCGGCGATTTCCAAGACGCATTTACTATTAGCGCCACAACAATCGTGTGCCCAAGGATGAACGTGGACCTTAACGAATTGACAGGACGAGCCGGCGAATGGATGAAAGGGGCAGGCCCCCAATCCGATATCGTCATTAGCAGCCGAATTCGTTTGGCCCGCAACATCGCCGAATTTCCTTTCATCCGTCGCTGCACGACGCCCGATCGAACCGCGATCGACAAAGCGGTCCGCGATCGCCTGGCCGATGTGCCGCAATTGACCGAGCTCGCCTATTTGCGGGTCGACGAACTTTCGGAAGTCGATCGCCATTTTCTGGCCGAGCGACAGCTTATCAGCCGCGAATTGGTCGAAGCCGAAGGAACGCGCAGCGTCGCGATCGACGCCAGCGAGCGATTAAGCTTGATGATCAATGAAGAAGATCATCTGCGCATTCAAGTAATGAAAAGCGGGTTTGACTTGCTTGAAGCCTGGGAGCAAATCAACGAGGTCGACGACTTGCTCGAAAGCAAATTGACCTACGCCTTTCATGATAAGCTGGGCTATTTGACCGCGTGCCCCACCAACGTCGGCACCGGCATGCGGGTCAGCGTGATGCTGCACTTGCCGGCGCTGGTAATTACGCAGCAAATCGAAAAGGTCTTTCGCAGTTTGCAAAAGATCAACTTGGCGGTCCGCGGCTTGTACGGCGAAGGCTCGCAAGCGATGGGCGATTTCTATCAAATTAGCAACCAAATCACCTTGGGCCGCAGCGAGACGGAACTGCTGAGCCAAGTTCACGACGTCGTGCCGATGATCATCGATTACGAACGTCGCGCTCGCGACTTTTTGCTGAAACAAAATCAACAAGATCTGCACGACAAAATCAGTCGCGCGTACGGCATCTTGCGAACGGCACAAACCATTAGCAGCGAAGAAACGATGCACTTGCTGTCGAGCGTTCGCATGGGGGTCAACCTCGGCTTGATCGACGATCTGCTAATTGCCGACATCAACAAACTGTTTGTCGATACGCAGCCTGCCCATCTGCAAAAATTGCGCGGCGGTCCGTTAGACACGGCCGGTCGCAACTCGGAACGCGCCCTTTATTTGCGACGTTATCTCTCGCAAAAAGAAAAAGACGGCGCCGACCAAAACTAGCTCGCTCTTCATACGGGCGCCTTCGCCTTCTATACCGGCGCCGGCTCGATCGGCGCTTTTTCGAGCGCACGTTCGCTCATTTCTTCCAAGTCGGCGGAATTTGATTGTTTGCCTTGCGGCAATTCGATAATATAAAATCTGTCGTGTTAATGTTTGACGCAGGGCTCGGCGTCAGCGCGAATCGCTCGCCCTGCCTGGTTTGCTTGCCTAGGCGTCACTTTCGCCGCCGACTAAACGCTTTTCGAAGATTGACGGAGATTCTTCATGACTCGCTTCTTAGTGACTGCACTTATTTTTTCGCTTTTCGGATGTCTCGAAATATCAACGCTTTCCGCCGCTGACAAGGAGGATGCGAAGCCGGTCTTCCGTGCGGGCGCGGTCACTAGCAATATCACTCCGCCGTTGGGCGAGAAGATCGTCGGCGGCTGGAAACCGATCCCTGCCCAACATATTCATGACGAGCTGCATGCCCGCTGCATCGTGTTGGACGACGGCGAGACGAAACTGGCGTTTGCGATTTGCGACAACGTCGGCATTCCTCGCGAAGTCTTTGAGATGGCGAAAGAGCAAGTGACCAAGGAGACCGGCATTCCGGCGAGTCACCAGCTAATGGCGGCGACGCACACTCACTCGGCGACGACCGCGCGCGGCCCGTTTTATCTGACTCCCAACGGAGAAGCGACCGACTACCAAAAGTTTTTAGCCAACCGCATCGCCGACGGCATTCGCCGTGCGCTCAATCAACTGGAGCCGGCCAAAATCGGCTGGGGCGCGATCGACGAACCGTCGGAAGTTTTCAATCGTCGCTGGTACGTGAAAGACGCCTCGTTGCTGAACAATCCGTTCGGCGGCATTGATCGGGTGCGAATGAATCCCCCTCGAGGCAGCGCAGCGCTTGATCGGCCGGCCGGCCCGACCGATCCGCAGATCAGCTTTATCTCGGTGCAAAGCCAAGACGGTCGCCCCATCGCGCTGCTGGCGAACTACTCGCTGCACTATGTCGGCGGCGTCCGCAGCGGCGAAGTCTCGGCCGACTACTTCGGCTATTTCGCCAAGTTCATCGAGGAGAAGTTAAACGCGTCGGATCAAACGCCTGCGTTCGTCGGCATCTTGTCAAATGGAACCAGCGGCGACGTGAATAACATTAACTTCGCCGATAAAAATCCCAAACGTTACCAACCGTACGAAAAGATGCAGGAAGTCGCCGAAAAGGTCGCTTCAAAGGTTGCGACGGCCCACAAAGATATTGAGTTTCAAGATTACGTCACGCTCGACGCGACCGCCAAAGACTTGACGCTCAAGGTTCGCAAGCCGACACCGGAGATGATCGAATATTTCAAAGAGGTTCGAGCACGCGAAGCGGCCGGCGAAAAGCCGAAACATAGCCGCGAAGTGACCTATGCGAACCGGAATGAACGCCTGCAACAGAGACCTGCCGAAATGAACGTGCCGTTGCAAGCGCTGCGGATCGGCGATCTCGCGATCACGGCGATTCCGTTTGAAACGTTTACTGAGACGGGACTGGAACTGAAGGCGCGAACGCCGTTTGCGAAGTCGTTTACGATTGAATTGGCCAACGGCTCATACGGCTACTTGCCGACGCCTGAACAGCATCGACTCGGCGGCTACGAAACCTGGATGGGGACGAGCAGCTTTGAAGAACAAGCGTCGACCAAGATCACCCAGTCGCTGCTCGAAATGCAAAAAGAGATGCAACCCAAGCAGTAATCGCCTTTTGCAGAAATTGAAAGAAGCCGCATTCGCTGCGGCTTCTTTTTTCGTCTTCCCACTGCACTTTGGCGATTATTCTAAACGCGACCCTAATTGGCCTGAGCAGGCGGTGCGGTTTGGTGCATGTGCACGTCGCTTTGCGGATACGGAATTGAGAAGCCTCGCTCGTCGAAGCCCAGCTTGACCTGTTCCGTCAGATCGCAGAGCACGGCCCACCAATCTTCTTTTTTTACCCAGCCGCGCACGATAAAGTTGACGCTGCTGTCGGCAAGTTCGCTTACGCGAACTTCGGGAGCCGGGTCTTACAATATTCGCTCGTCGCTTTCGAGCAACGCGATCAAATACTTTTTAACTTCGCGCAGATCGTCGTCGTAGCCGCAACCGACGGTCAGATCGACGCGACGCGTCGCGTTGCGCGAGTAATTGACGATGTTGCCGCTGGTGATATTGCCGTTGGGGACGATGATCATCTTGTTGTCAGGCGTCTTCATTTGCGTGT
>JBITAD010000107.1:0-17729 GCA_044439945.1 Blastopirellula sp. JB062 | reverse complement strand
CCACTCGCGTTTGCCGTAACAATGCCCAGCTTTGGGGGGAAGGACGCGTCGCGCCGTTTGCAGAGGTCTGCGACGCGTCAAGTTTATCGATTGTACCGACTCGAGAGAGTTTGCCGATTGCAGTTGCGAAGAAATGCGAAGCCGTGCCGGCTGGCGCGAAAAGATTGTATCGATCGCGCCGGATGCACCGATGGTAAGACGGGTAATGAGTCTTCCTAATTTGCAGGCGAATCGTACTTTCCGATGCAATGCGTCCCTAAGATCTCCGCAATTTGCGCATCTTGTCGATTCGTCCTGGGTCTTGCGTTGGCTTGCCTGGCGGCGACCGCGATCGGCTGCACCAGCCCCCGCGAGTGGATCGCGAACGGTTTTAAAGTCGGCCCCAACTATTGCCCGCCGCCGGTCGAGGTCTCGACTGACTGGATTGACGCCGACGACGAACGGATTCTGGATTCGCCGGTCGACGCCGCCGCGTGGTGGTCGACCTCTTTCAACGACCCTGTTTTGAATCAATTGATCGCCGAGGCGTACGGCCAGAACCTGACGGTTCGTCAGGCGGGGGCGCGAATCACGCAAGCGCGAGAGCTGCGCGCGATTGCGATCGGCAGCCTGTTTCCGCAACAGCAAGATTTTTCGGCGGAATACTCGCACAATCTTTCGCCCGGTCTGGGCCCCAACCGGCACTTCAGCCGCTGGGGCGGGTCGTTCGGCTTGGCCTGGGAGATCGATTTTTGGGGCCGTTATCGGCGCGCGATCGAATCGGCCGACGCTGATCTTGACGCGGCGATTTACGACTATGGAGACGTGGTGGTCACGTTGGTGGCCGACGTCGCCGCGACGTACATCGACATTCGCACGCTGCAAACGCGGTTGGAGTTGGTCAAACTGAATGTCGAAAATCAACGGAAGACCTACGATCTGACGGAAATTCGCTTACGCATCGGCGAATCGAGCGAAGTCGACGTGCAACAAGCGAAATCGAGCCTGGTCCAGACCGAAGCGTTGGTTCCGCTGTTGGAAACGACGTTACGACAATCGCAAAATCAGTTGTGCGTATTGCTAGGCATGCCGCCGGAAGTCATTTTGGATTTGCTTGGCGAAGGCGAAATCCCCTCGGTGAAACCGGAAATCGCGTTGGGCATTCCGGCTGAAACGTTGTTGCAGCGTCCTGACGTCCGCCGTGCCGAGCGAGATCTGGCGGCGCAAAGCGCCTTGATCGGCGTGGCGGAATCTGAGTTATATCCGCATATTACCTTAGTTGGAACGGTCGGCAGAAGCGGAAATCAATTTAAAGACCTGTTTCGCGCGGGCTCCGGCTTCGGTTCGGTCGGACCGTCGCTCGACTGGAATATTTTGAACTATGGCCGTCTGGCCGGCAACATTCGGTTTCAAGACGCACGCTTCCAAGAGCTGCTAGCGGCATATCGCCAAACCGTGTTGGTCGCCAACTTGGAAGCGGAAAACGCCATAATCGAATTTCTAAAATCTCAGGAGCAATTTCGCTTACAGCTGGAAGCGGCCGAGGCGGCGGATCGAACCAACCATTTGATCACCTTGCAGTTTGCGGAAGGGGAAGAGATCGACTTTAACCGCGTGTTTAACGTGCAGAACACGAAAACGCAGCAGGAAGTCGCCGCCGCGACCGCTAAAGGCAACGTCGCCCAAAGCGTCGTCTCGATCTATCGCGCCCTGGGCGGAGGTTGGCCTTCGCCCTATTTGACGCAACCGCCGGCGACCAACCCGGAAGCGGAAGCGGTCGACGCGCCCGTCGCCGAAGAAGAGTTGCCGATCGACGAAGTGCTCGATAACCCGGTCGGCGAATAACGGCCGCGCGCGGCTGAATTGATCTTGGCGAACTCGTCGCCGTCGAGCGGGCTCAATTTCTTATAAATTTGACGGCGTCGCTCTGAGCGAAGAAACTAAAGCGGAAAATCGGTTTCCGCTTTATCGAGCGGGCCCCCAACTCGCCAGGCGACAGGTCGACCGTCTCCGCAGCGCTAGACAAGCTCTAGCGAGCGCCGCGAACGAAGCGAAGCTCGCCTCTCGTACCCACCCAGCAGAAAGAGAGACTTCGAATGAAACTGCAGCACGCAAGCGCGGAAAGGATGGTCGCACGCCGCACATCGCCCGGGCCTGGGCTGCCCGCTATGGCGACGCTTTGCCTTGCGGTCGGCTTCATCTGTGTGGCGGCGACGCCGGCCAGCGCCGATTCGAGCGATCGCCCGAATATCGTCTTGATTATGGCCGACGATTTGGGATACGCCGAGCTTGGCTGTTACGGCCAAAAGTGGATTAAAACGCCAAACATCGATCGGTTGGCGGCCGAGGGAATTCGCTTTACCGATTTTTATAGCGGCAACGCCGTCTGCGCGCCGTCGCGGTGCTGTCTGATGACCGGCAAGCACCCGGGTCACGCCGCCGTGCGCAACAACTATCGCGAGCAAAATCTTCCTGCCGAAACGATCGCGCTCGACTTAGAGTTTGCGGGACAACGCCCGTTGCCGCCCCAAGAAGTGACGATCGCCGAAATGCTAAAGCAACGGGGCTATGCGACGGCCGCGATCGGCAAATGGGGACTTGGTCAATTTGGCACGACCGGCGATCCGAATCGCCAAGGCTTCGACCTGTTTTACGGTTTTAACTGCCAAGGGCATGCGCACAATCATTACCCCAAATTTTTGATGCGTAACCGAGTCAAAGAGCCGCAACCAGGCAACACCCGCGGCGCCACCGGCGAGACGTATTCGCAAGATCAATTCACCAAGACGGCGCTGCAATTCATCGAAGAAAACCAAAAGAAGCCGTTCTTCCTCTATTTGCCGTTCGCCATTCCGCATCTGGCGATTCAAGCGCCCGAATCGTCTACCGCCGAATATACGTCGACGATTCCTGAAGAAGACTACAAGCATAAAGGGTACATTCCGCACCCGACGCCTCGGGCCGGTTACGCCGCGATGATTACGCACATGGATCGCGACATCGGTAAAATCATGAGCAAGATTGCGGAACTCGGTCTCGACGACGATACGCTGATTTTGTTTACGTCGGACAATGGCGCGACCTACGACCGACTCGGCGGTTCCGATTCCGTCTTCTTTGAATCGGTCGCCAATTTGCGCGGCTACAAAGGGAGCTTGTACGAAGGAGGCGTGCGCGTTCCGTTGGTAGCGCGTTGGCCCGGCAAGATCGCCCCCGGCCAAGTTTCCGACTTGCCGTCGGCCTTGTGGGATATGATGCCGACCTTCGCCGAGATCACCCAAACCCAGGCGCCGAAAGATATCGACGGCATCAGTTTGGCGCCAACTTTGTTGGGCGACGGCGAACAAGCTCGGCACGACTATCTCTATTGGGAATTTCCGGCTTACGGCGGGCAACAATCGGTCCGCTGGGGCAAGTGGAAAGGGATTCGGCAAAACATGATGAAAAAGAACAACCCTGATCCTCTGAAGATCGAACTGTACGATCTGGAAGCTGATCCGGGCGAATCGCAAGATTTGGCGAAGCGACGCCCCGAGATCGTCGCCAAACTGGCGAAAATGATGGCCGACGCGCATGTGCCTTCCAAGGTAGACGTGATCCCCGCTTTGGATAAGCGCTAGGCGAATATTAGACAAGCTGAACGAAGCCGTATGTTTGGAGGCCCGCCCACGCGCGGCGGGTCCTCTTGCGTCGTTTGGTCGTCGCCGCAATTGCGACGGCAGGCTATACTCATTCGTTTGGTTTGTTTCGATTCGTTCTGAGAATGACGCGTGCGTAAAGCGATAGTGTTGGTAATCGACGGTTGGAGCGCCGGCTTCCTGTCGTCGTATGGAACGGCATGGCTAGAGACGCCTGCGCTGAACCAATTGGCGGCCGAATCGATCTTGCTAGAGCATGCGACGGTCGAAACGCTCGATCTTGATCGCCAATATCGCGCCTGGTTTCGGGCTGGGCATCCTTTGGCGCCGGCGGATGGCTATGATCTAGCGGCCCAATTGGCCCAAGTCGGGGCGCCGCTGCACCTGTTGACCGATGAGCCGCTGCTGCGCGACGCGGCGGGTGCGTTCGACTTGGCGTCGGCCGAATTCCTCGAATGCGATAGCCCGCAGATCGCCGCCAGCGAAGCCGAAACTGAACTGGCTCGGATGTTCGCATTGGTTTGCGCGGCGATCGAATCGGACAACGGCGACGAGTTGATCTGGGCGCACGCGCGCGGTATGGCCGGGGCTTGGGATGCGCCGCTCGGGTATCGTCGCATGCTGGCCGAAGAAGAAGACCCGGAACCGCCGAATTGCGCCGCCCCCCCCTGCTCTCGCTTTGATGGAAAGCTGGAACCGGACGAGTTGCTAGGGCTCACTCAAGCGTACGGCGGACAAGTGCTGTTGCTCGATACTTTGCTAGAAGAACTGTTGACGACGATCGGCGCGCTGCCGGTTGATCGTCAGCCGTTGTTGATCGTCACCTCAAGCGGCGGTCTGCCGCTTGGCTTGCATCAACAAGTTGGCCGCAGCGCGGCGTTGCCGCCGGCGATCTACTCCGAGCTGACGCAGGCGCCGCTGATGATTCGCTTGCCGGGCGCCGCGCAAGGCCTGACGCGCGTGCAAGGCTTGGCCGCAAGCAGCGACGTTCCGGCGACCTTGATTGATTGGTTTCAAGCGGCGCCGCCAGATCGCCAAGTTGCGGCGGGGCGATCGTTATTGCAGCTTGACTTGCCGCCGCGCGACCGAACGTTATCCGTTTGGCAAGACGAACTCTATTTGCGCACCTGGGCCTGGGGAGCGCGGGTTTTCGGCGAGCGGCAGTGCCAATTGTTCGGCAAACCGGATGATCGCTGGGACGTGAACGACGTCGCAGACCGCTGTCGGCAGATTACGCCGCTAGCCGTCGAAACGGCGATCGACACGCGCGACGCTCTGCTGCAAGGCGCGCCGCCGCCAGCCTTGCCGTCTGAATTGCGACAAGGCCTAAGTTAGTCGAATTTCGCCGCTTAACGAAACCGCGAAGCAGGCTGCGGATCGAGACGCGTGCCGACGCGCGGCGGATCGCTTTGCATGCCGAGTCCGCCGACGCGCTGCGACTCTTGCGGCGCTGCGGCAATGTTGCTCGCTCCATTGGATCGACCCGGCGCGTTGCTAACGGCGACGCGCGAGATCTTCTTTTCTTCGACCATGCGAGTCGTGGTGACCGGTCGCGATACGGTGCGCGTCTCCGGCACGAGATCGCGGCGCGTGACCGGGGTACGAACCGTTTCGACGCGCGGCTCCCAACGCGTTCGCGGCACCCAACGATAAGCGACTCGCGGCGGCGCGAAAATGTTTAACGAAATCGGCGTATAAGCTTCCCAGCGATACTCGGTAACCGGCACATGATACGTGCGCTGACTCTCTTGCATATCGGTGGTGAACCGCTCGACTAGCACTTGTTCGGTATGCTGCCGCATCGTCGTTTCGACGACGGGCCGTTTGACGACGTCGACCACTTCGCGATAGGTGACGCCGTTTTCTTGCACATAGTTCGGCTGTTGGGCGCGAACCTCGTAAGCGAATAACAGACCAAGCAAGAACGCTAGGGTCAACGCGATGTTCTCGCGCTTCAGCATCATGCATTCCCCCCCAAAGACTCAGCTAGAATCGGAAACGATCGCGCCGGCTGGCCGTCGCTGCGCGTCTCCCGTAGCGGCAATCCATCGCCGACTACGACTGGCACTCTCTTAAGATGTTCGGTTGCGGCGACGATCGGAGTTGACCGAAATTCGCCTGCTAGCGAGCCGCATTTCCCGTATTTTCGCTCCGATGCGCAGGATGGCGAAACATATCTAGATCGCCTGATTGGCCGCACGGCGAAATGGTGTTATTTTGCCAGCAAAGTTACGTGCCGAATCGCTGAGAGACGATATGTCGAACAACAAGTCGGCGACGCAAGCGTCAAGCGACGGCGCTATCAATGCCAGCGGCGAACAGGAGAACCAGGATGAGCGAAAAGACGATTTTTAAACGAATCATCGACGGCGAAATACCGGCCGACGTCGTCTACGAAGATGAGCTATGCTTAGCGTTTCGCGATATCGCCCCGAAAGCGCCGACCCACGTGCTGGTGATCCCCAAAAAAGAAATCGCCACGCTCGACGATCTGGCCGACGATGACGCAGCAACGATGGGCCATTTGTGGATCGTCGTTCGCGACGTCGCTCGCCAGTTAGGGTTAGAAAACGGTTACCGCGTGGTGGTCAACTGCAAAAAAGAAGGCGGCCAAGAAGTGCCGCACGTCCATCTTCATTTGCTGGGCGGACGCAAACTAACCTGGCCGCCCGGCTAACTGACTGGGGATGATCTACGCCCAAAGAGCTGAAAACACGATTGAGAACTTGAGGAATTGGCCCATGTGTACGCGCGCTGTTTACTTTGGTCTGGAGGGTCGCACCGTCACCGGTCGCTCGATGGACTGGCGAGAAGAGATGCATACCAATCTTTGGATTTTTCCGCGCGGGATGTCGCGCGACGGCGGGACCGGTTCAACCGCATTGTCATGGACCAGCCGGTACGGCAGCGTCGTCGCTTCGGTCTATGAAGGAGGAACCGCCGACGGCATGAACGAGGCGGGGCTTGTCGCCAACCTGCTTTACCTGGTCGAATCGGAATATCCGTCTGGCGACGATGATCGCCCAACGATCTCGATTTCGGCCTGGGCGCAATATCTGCTAGACAATTTTGCGACCGTCGAAGCCGCCGTCGCCGAACTGCGTCGCGAAACGTTTCGCATAGTTCCGGTGCAAGCGCCCAATGGCGCCGAAGGAAGCGTGCACCTTTCGATCTCCGACCCGACCGGCGATTCGGCGATCTTTGAATATGTCGGCGGCAAGTTGGTCATTCATCATAGCCGAGCCTATCAAGTGATGACGAACTCGCCGACCTACGATCAGCAACAGGCGATCAACGAATACTGGAAACAGATCGGCGGTACCGTCATGCTGCCGGGTACGAATCGCGCGGCCGATCGTTTTGCGCGCGCCAGTTTTTATATCAACGCCGCCCGCCAATCGGCCGACCCGCGCGAAGCGGTCGCCGCCACGTTCAGCGTGATTCGCAACGTCAGCGTTCCGCGCGGGATCAGTACGCCTGACCAGCCGAATATCTCATCGACGCTATGGCGGACCGTCGCCGATCAAAAGAGTCTGGTTTACTACTTTGAAGATACGGCGAGCCCAAGTTTGGTTTGGGTGAAGCTTCGCGAACTCGACTTCGCCGACGATACGCCGGTTCGCAAGTTAAGTTTGCAGGTTTCCGAAGGCATCGGCGGCGATCAAACGAAAAACTTTCGCGACGCGGCCCCGTTTCCATTTTTGGCTCAGACGTAATGCGGCGCGATTGCGACGTTACGCGTGCCGCGGTTCGTCGATCGTCCAAGTCATCGCCAAACCGACCAGCAAGATCGCCGAAATGGTCGCGAAGACCGCCTCGTACGAGATCGCGTCGAGCGCCCAACCGACGGCCGGCGACGCGATCATCGGCGCCGCCACGCATAAGCTGAGCGCCGCCAGATAACGGGGATGTTCGGTCCGCGGAGAAATTTCCAGCACGTAGTTGCTAAGTCCGCGAAACATGACCGGCGTTACCCCGACCAATAAAAAGAGCCAGTTGAACAAGCTGGCTCCGCTAGGCCCGATATGGATTAATACGATGGCGAACAGCGGCATCAAAAAGACGCCGCACATCATCAGCTTTAATACCAGGCGATTCCCTTTCCAATCGGCCAGCGGGCCGCCTAGCAAGCTAAATACGGCCGTCCCGCCGTTTTGAATGATGACCCATAAAATCAGGTTTTCTAAGGGGGCGCCCAGCCGCTCTCGCGCTAACGCTTGATAATGCGGAAACAGCATGAGCGAACATCCGAAGCAAGCGGCGACGACCGCCAAACGCCGGAAGTTGCGATCTTCGCTCAAGACGCTAAACGCGTCATGAAACAGTTCGGCGGCCGTCCCTTTGACATGCGCCGCCGGATCTTGGCGTTCTTTCAGCAGCGCCGAGACGCCCGAACTGATCAAGAAAGCGCCGCCGGCGAAGCCGAAGATCCAATGGACCAAGGCGGTTTCGTTCGTCAGCCAAAGGGGCAACAGCCAAGCCGCAAAGCCAATCGCGGCGATCGCGCCGACAAAGTTGGCCGTCAGCATTAGACGTCCCCGCTTGGTAATGCGAACGAGCTTACCTTGCACGGTACCGAACCCGATCTGATTGAGCCCTGTCGCCGCAAAGAAAAATAAATAGCAGACCATGAATGCGACCGTCAGCCAAACGCTAGGCCAATGCGCGCTGCCCGGAAAGATCGAATCGATGCGACTGCGAACCGGCGGATAAAAGCAAAAAGCCAACGCCGAAAAACTGATTCCCATGGCCAGCGTCGTGCCGCAGAGCGACCATTTTTTTTGCGGCATCGACTTGAGGGTTCGCGAATAGAACAGGGGCGGCAACGATTGCCCGATCCGGTTCAAAATCGGCAGCAAGCCCCGAATCCAACCAGGTCCCGCGATTAAATCAACCACCGCCGGAATGATGATGCTCTCGGTCTTAAAGATCCAACCGCAGCGCAAAATGACCTGCGACAGCGCCAGGAGCACGAAATTTCTTCCTTCCGCCGCATCGTCGGGTTCCGCAGCAGTCGTAGGCGTCGGAGTCTCAGGTATACGTTTTTTCTTATTTGCGGCGAAAGAAGACATAGCCGCATTATAGAGAAAATCGCCCCGCTCCGGGTCGACCTTGACTAACGCACGGCGGCGGCAAGCTGCAAGAAAGCGTTAAAGAAGGAGCCCCAGGTCGTCTGCGCGGTATTGACGCCCCAGGGCTCCCCAACGTTCTTGCCTAGCGAAAACCGCTAGTTTTTGATCAATTCCAAGCAGGATTCAAAGGCTAAACAGCTGCGAAACGGTCCCGTTCGCCGTTTCGATATTAGATGAACCCCACGGATGAAGCGGGGTGTCGGTAAGGGAGCGAACTTTTTTTGAAACGCCGCAAATCGCTGCTGCGGCGATAGCTGGGAGAGGCGCAATAGAGGAATTAGGCGTCGAGAATCAGCTCGAGATAGCTGCGTCGTTCGCTGCCGGAGAGCCCGAGCTGTTCCGCTAATTGATTGATCGCATTTCGCGCGGCGTCGACGCCCGACTCTTCGGTCGGGATTTCGAGTTCGACGAATTGACCGAGCCCTTTGACTTCGTCGAGGGCGACTTCGACTTTTTGGCCTTCAAAATCGAGATTCGCTTTGCGACGATTTTTAGTCACTTCGGCCACTTGCGAAAAGCCGAGCGCTTCGATCATTTCGATGATGTTAGCGGCGCCTTCGGCGCCTGAGCCGAGCGGCACTTCGATCTCGCGCCGAGTCTTGGTCGTGGCGTCGATCTTCGGCCCTTTGTAAGTGATAATGCTGCGACTGCCGACGCGTCGAATGCGAAGCGCTTCGTCCGTTTCGGCGAAATTACGCGACGGGTGTCCGTAATAAAAATCGGACTGCTTCACTGGGATTTCAATTTCGGCGCCGAGATTGGCCAGCGTCGTTTCGACCCGACGCAAATCATCGACCGGAAATTTCAATTCGACTTCAAATTTCATCTTAGTGCGCCGCTAGCCGGTGAACATGGTACTTTCTGGCAGTCGCCCAGGCAGGCGTCTCTTGCTTCGAACTTAGCAAATTTTGCCACTGTTGTCCGCCAACGCAAGAGCGATTTCTCTCGGTCGATCTTAACTGGCCTCGTCGAGTCTCTCGGCTTTATGGCGGCGATATTTACTTCCTTTTAACGCAAGATGCGTCTTAGGGGGGGCGAGAATTGCCGCCAAAACATAATCGAACCGGCGATCTCGTTCGACAACATACCCACGAAGCGGGTCAACTGCGATAATATAGCGAATAACGGTACTCGCGAACTTCAGCCCGACTTAACCAACGACGCCCCACATGACGCAATCGGATCAGCATCATCTCGGACCTGAGCGATCAGGCGAAAAATGGATTAGTAACGGCGTCACCGCCGTGTTGTTCGCCGTCTTCATCGGGCTATGCGTGATATTGGCGATCCGCGCGATGCGTCCCCCATCTCAGCAGTCGCACCCGTGGGTCGGTCAGCCGGTACAGGCGGCCGAGTTCGAGCCGTTGCTGAACGTCGAGCGTCCGCTGACGGCCGCCGACCTGCAAGGCAAAGTGACGCTAATTAATTATTGGGGACCTTGGTGTCCGCCTTGTTTGATGGAATTGCCGGGCTTGGTGCGACTAAGTCGCGACTTGAAAACGGAAGATGACTTTCAATTTATCGCCGTCTCTTGTTCGCGAAATGTGGCAGGCGTGCGCGAAAATAAAGAACAACTTGCCGGCGAATCGGCCGATATTCTGCAGAAAATCAACATCATCGGCCTGCCGGTTTATTTTGATCCGACCGCCGCGGCACGAACCGAGTTCGATTCGATTTCGCCATTTCGGGCATACCCGACGACGCTACTGCTTGATCGTCGCGGCACGGTGCGCCGCGTCTGGGAAGGGGCGTATGATATGGACGTATTTCGCGACGCCGTCGAGATCGAACTACGCAACGGATAAGACCAATCTGCCGAGGTCAGATCGCATCGGGTCCGCGTTCGCCGGTTCGGATGCGTACGCATTCGTCCATTGGCAAGACGAAGATTTTGCCGTCGCCGATCTCTCCCTTTTCGCCGCTGCGCGCCCCTTTGACTATTGCGTCGACCGTCGGTTCGACAAATTCTTCGTTCACGGCGATTTGCAATTGCACTTTGCGCAGCAAGTTGATGGTGAACTCGTGTCCGCGATAAACTTCGGTCTGTCCTTTTTGCCGGCCGAACCCCTGACAATCCATTACCGTGAGCCGAAAGACCTCGACTTCGGTAAGCGCTTCTTTCACGGCTTCTAGGCGGCTCGGCTGAATGATCGCAATGACCAGTTTCATTTTGGTAATCTCTGCGGAACAAGACTGCGTAAGTCTAGAATTTATCCCTTGTCAGCGGGGGGAACAAGGTCGCAGCCTTTGAAGAAAGCGTCGGCGACGGTTGAATTTGGGCCGCGAATCCTCGATATTGCAAGCTAGCGGAACATGATTGGCCGCCTTCTTTTCTATTAAGGATTACTCCATGATGCCACGCTATGTGCTGGCGGCCTTGCTGTTGGCCGCCGTCGTCGGATGCGATACGAAACCGCTCGAAAAACGGCAATCAGGGCCCGTGGCGCCCGGCGGAACCGCGATTCCCGAGATCGAAGGGGCTTCGGCGTCGGTCGG
Organism: Blastopirellula sp. JB062; assembly: GCA_044439945.1. GTDB lineage: Bacteria > Planctomycetota > Planctomycetia > Pirellulales > Pirellulaceae > Blastopirellula. The sequence continues at coordinate 6,484 of JBITAD010000107.1, read as the reverse complement.
TCGCAACGCTCAACCGTCGCAGCCTGCCCAAGCGGAACCGCCGAAAGAAGAGACTGCGGCCGAGCCGACTGCCGAAAAGAAACCGAACAAAGGTATTATCGGCAAAACCTCGAACGTCGTCGTCGACGCCAACAAAGCGCGGCAAGACCCAGAAATCGTGCTTGCCGAAGGGGCGAACGAGGCGGGCGTCGACCCGTTTAGCCAAGCCGGCTCCGCCTATTTTTCGACGATGGCGAAGGTCAGCACTCTTGGCATGCAACAAGCGGTCAACATGAAAAAAGCGGTCGAGGGACGCTGGCCGACTTATGACGAATACATGGCGATCATGAAACAGAACAACGTCGAATTCGTCAAACTGCGCAGTTACGAGATGTACGGCTACGACGAAAAAACCGGCAAAATCCTCGTTTTGATGGACAAGCGTCTGCAGCGCGAACATTATAAACGCGCCGGAATCGATCCGCCCCCCGAATAAATGAGCCGCTCGGTCAGGCTTCGCCGACAATTTCTTGATTGGCCCGGTTTGCGTTCGGAACGTACAATTCTCGCAGACCGAATAAGGCTCTCTCGAAAAGGTAGGCGAGCATGACCAGCGCGAACCAGAGCGTGACCGGCTTATCGATTGGCGAATATCTAATTCGCCGTTTGCAAGACTACGGCCTGCGCGACATCTTCGGCATTCCGGGAGATTACATTCTCTCGTTCTATTCGATGCTCGAACAAAGCCCGATCAATATGGTCGGTTGCACGCGCGAAGATAACGCCGGTTTTGCGGCCGACGCTTACGCTCGAGTTCATGGCATCGGCGCCGTCTGCGTCACCTACTGCGTCGGCGGGCTAAGCATCTGCAATTCGATCGCTGGCGCCTACGCCGAAAAATCGCCGGTCGTCGTTCTCACCGGCTCGCCGGGACTGCGCGAGCGGGTAAACAACCCGCTGCTGCATCATATGGTGCGCGAGTTCGACACGCAAAAAGAAGTTTTTGAAAAGCTATGCGTCGCCGGCGCCGAGCTTTCCGATCCGGTCACGGCGTTTCGCGAGATCGACCGCGTGTTGGACGCGGCGGCCCGCTTTAAACGGCCGGTTTATCTAGAACTGCCGCGCGATATGGTCAATGTCGTGCCGCATATCAGCCATACGTTTCAAGGGCCGACGACCAGCAGCGATCCGCAAGCTCTGGCCGAAGCGGCGGCCGAAGCGGCTCGCTTGATGGCGGCGGCCGAGAGACCGATGATCGTCGCCGGAGTCGAACTGCACCGGTTCGGCCTGCAAGACGAATTGGTTCAATTGGCCGAAGCGACCGGCATTCCGGTCGCGGCGACCATCTTAGGCAAGAGCGTCATTCGCGAAACGCACCCGCAGTACGTCGGCTTGTACGAAGGCGCGATGGGGCGCGAAGAGGTGACGAAGTTCGTCGAAGAAAGCGACCTGATCTTGCTGCTGGGCGCCTTTATGACCGATATCAATTTAGGTATTTTTACCGCGAATCTGGAGCCGTCGAAATGCATCTACGCGACCAGCGAACAGTTACGCGTGCGGCATCATCATTATCACGGCGTGACCTTGCCTGACTTTATGCAGGCCTTAGCCGCCCAAAAACCGCAACCGCCGAAACGCGCCATTCCGTCTGAATTGGCGATGCGTCAGCAGGCGGTCGGCGAAACGACCGACCAGCCTTTGACGATTCGTCGCATGGTTCCGATGATCAACGAGCTATTGGACGACGACGTGGTGGTGATCGCCGATATCGGCGATTCGTTGTTCTCAGCGACCGAGCTGGTAACGCGGGGTCGATCGGAATTTATTAGTCCGGCGTATTACACGTCGATGGGTTTCGCCGTGCCGGCGACGCTCGGCGTGCAAACCGCGGCGCCGCAAGCGCGAGTGATTTCGATTATCGGCGACGGCGCCTTTCAAATGACCGGCATGGAACTGTCGACGATCGTTCGCCATCGCTACGATCCGGTGATTATCGTCTTAGACAATCATGGCTACGGCACCGAACGCTGGCTGCACGCCGGCGACTGGGAATACAACGAGATTCATCCCTGGAAATACGCCAAGCTGCCTGAGATCTTAGGCGGAGGCGTCGGCTACGAAGTGCATACCGAAAAAGAATTTTACGACGCTTTGCATAGCGCATGGAACGATCGAACCGGCATGAGCGTGATCCACGTTCACCTGTCGGATCAAGACGCCAGCGAAACGCTGAATCGATTGGCGGCGCGAATGGGGCGAAATATTTGAACGGCGCGGTTAATTGCCTGCACGTTCGGCGTGGGCTTGAGCGCGGCAAACGCGCATCATGTTTTGCCCAAGAATCTTTTGAATATCGGCCTCTTTATATCCGCGTTGGATTAACCCGACGGTGACCAGCGGCCAGTTGGTCCAGCCGAGACTTGCGGCGCGCGGCCAATGTCCGCCGAGTGCGCCGCTGGGCCAGAACGCTTCATACCGTTTCCGGCGGCGTGGGCGTTTGGGAATATCTCGACTGGCAGCCGCCGCGTGTTGCGAAACATGAGCGACGTCCGAGCCGACCCCCACATGATCGACGCCGAATTTTTTGACGGCGTAATCAATATGATCCAACAAAGCCGACAGGTCGCCGCCGCCTCCTAAAAAGGCGGGAATCCAGCAGATGCCGATCAAGCCGTCGCCGTCGCAAATGGCGCGAATCACCTCGTCCGGTTTCGAGCGAATATGGTTTCGTACGCCGGTACATACCGTATGACTGGCCACCATCGGCTTTTGCGAAGCCTGGGCAGCTTCGAGACTGGTTTGCCAGCCGCTATGCGCGACGTCGACAATCACGCCGACCCGGTTCATCTCGGCGATTGCGGCGCGGCCTAGATCGCTAAGGCCGCCGTTCGACGTCTCAGCGCATCCGTCGCCCAGCAGATTGCGGCGGTTATAGGTCACGTGCATCATGCGAACGCCAAGCTGGTAAAAGAGCCGTATGTACGAGAGCTCTTCTTCGACGCTAATCCACGACGACGGCAGCGGTACGCCGTTGCCGGTCAGATACAGACAATGTTGTCCAGCTTGTTGGGCCGCTTCGATATCAGCCGGCACGGTCGCACGGACAAGCGTGCCCTGCAAGCGATCGGTCAGATAGGTAAATCGCGCCAAACGCTTCATCAGCCGCAGCGGATCTTGCCCTTCTTCGCCGGCGTTCTGAAAGATGGCCGTCACGCCGCTGCACCGCAGCGCTTCGTCAATCTCCTGCCGTTCGGCCGGGTCGACGGTCGCCTGCGTCATAAGCATGTCTTCTTGCAAATCTTGCAGTTCGACGTCGGAAGCGCCCGCTTCGATGGCGGCGGTCATGCGCGAAGCGTCAAGCGCTGCCCGGGGCGCAAAGCCGTAACAATCGAACACCAGCGATTTGCGATGTAGAGATAAACCGGCGGCAAGCTCCTTGGGTGTCGGCTTAAGCACTTCGAGCCCGCTCTCTCTAGCGCGCGAAATCACAGGGTTAGTAGAGAGCAGCCAAGGATCGCGATCCGTCGGCTCCACTGCGGCGTAAAGAGGGCGTGCGGCCGCCAGCGTCGCCGTTGCGGCGGCGGAGGCAAGAAAATGACGGCGCGAGAAGGATTGCGGTTGAGAGTGGGTAGGCATCGGCAGGGGGTGACCTAGGCAGGCAAGAAGAAGCGAGAAGGCGAGTCAAGGCAGCGGGAAAAAGGGGGCGCGGTTGCAGCCCCCTACTCCTTCGTTTCATCCTACCTGAACCGTTGCGGGTTCGCAAAGCGCACGCTCGATTGGGTCGTTGCTTCTTGACGAAGCAAATCGCTGAAATCTGGAAAGCGAAGCTGCAATGAGGTTGGAAAACAGGCTCTAGTCGATCGCTTCTTTGATCGGCTCCCATTTGCCGGTCTTGCCGCTCCGGAAGATCGCTTCGATCACGCGCATGTTGGCGATCGCGTCGGTCAACGGAGTCGGCGTCGGAGATTCATCTAAGATCGCCTTCGACATCAAGTCGCCTTGAATCGTGTATTGATCGGCGATCGGCAGTTTCACCTCATGAAACTCCTTATCGGTCTCATGATGCAAAATGCAAGGTTCGTCTGGCGGCGCATTGAAAGGAATCTTGATCTCGATACGCCCGGTCGTCCCATAGATTTGCACGCGTTGGTAGGGCGTCGATTTCGTGCTGCACGTAAACGTGCTGGTAATGCCGCCGAAATCGATAATGGCCGAAGTAAGCGTATCGGTCTTAAATTGCTCGTCGATCGTAACGCAACCGAGCACGCGTCGCGGTTCGCCTTCAAAAATAAACCGCGATAACGAGATTGGATAGCAGCCGATATCCATTAGCGCGCCGCCGCCGTACTCTAATTGATTTCGGATATCGTCGGCGTCGTCGTTGTAATACGAGAACCAGGTTTGAATCGAAACCGGCCGTCCAATTCCGCCGTCGCGAACGATCTGCCGCGCCTTTTGCCACTGCGGATGATGGCGATACATAAAGGCTTCCATCACGCGCAAATCAGGGCGTTTGCGCGCCGCTTCTAACAGCTTTTGCCCTTCTTCGGCAGTCAAGCCGACCGGCTTTTCGCACAACACGTGTTTGCCGGCCTCGATCGCTTTGATCGACCACGGCACATGCAAGTGATTAGGTAGCGGGTTGTAGATCGCGTCGATTTCGGGGTCTTCTAACAACGCTTCGTACGAACCGTACGCTTTGACGATGCCTAGCTCGGTCGCCGCGGCTCGGGCTTTCGCCATATTGCGCGACGCAATCGCGCTTACCTCGCAGTTAGCTCCGTTTTGCATCCCGGGGATCACTTTTTTCGTCCCGATTTTCGCCGTGCTTAGCACGCCCCAGCGAACTTTACTCATCTCTGCCTCGGATCGACGCATTCCTATGAATTTCTTAGAGCCGGTTTCAAAAAAGATTTCGTGCCCGAGCAGCCTTCATTTTGGCGAAATGTAAGGAGATCGAAGCAGGCGAATCTTCTACGATTCGCCGATGCAGATCGCGCAAATCTGGAACTCGAAGCCGAAATAAAGTTTGGAAACAGACCCTAGCTAGAATCTCTTAGTCTAACGCGCGAACGCCGCCCTTCTAGCCCTTTCAAAAGGTGGACTTTCGACAAAACGAAAACCGGGTCGAAAATATTCACTGGTCCGCTTGAGATTTATTCCAATAGATGCGGACATTATGCGTTTGGCGACCCACTGCGACAATGTCATTGCGCCCGTCGCCGTCAAGATCGCCGACCGTCAAATCTTCGATCGCAACGCCGCCGGGATCAATCACTGATCGCCGCCACTGGCCCTGTGCGGCGTTTATCGGATCGTAGATGCGCAGTCCGCGCCGCGTGTTATCGCCGGCGTCGTCACGAATGCCGATGATCAACTCTTCGTCGGCGTCGTCATCTAAATTGGCGCACCAGACGGCATGTCCCCACTTTAACGCGTCGTCAAGCACATGCCGCTTCCAGGCGCTGCGCAGCGGGGCGTTGTTCGGCGGAGTATAAACGACGACCTGATCGCCGTGCCAAGGTTCGATCGTGGCGATATAGTCGCCGCCATCGGCCAACTTACCGCGTTTGACCTCGCTTGCGCCGCGTGCGGGAAAAGGACGTTCTTGCTCGCCGAAGCCGATGCGGGTCGACGTCCAGCCGTCCCCCTCTCGTTCGATGAACGTGACCCCTTCAAAACTAGCGACTAACAAATCATTTCGCCCGTTACTGTCGAGATCGACGACGCAAAAATTATGCGCGACGTGCAGCTGGTCGGTAATCAAAGTTTGCGGCCAGGCGTCGCCGGCGGGATCGACCGGAATTGAATAGGCGACCAAGCGAATGCCGTTTGCCGCAAACTTCGGCCCGTCGGTATTACGCCCTTTCAAAGGAGCCGCAATCAGTTCGGGACGTGAGTCGCCGAGAATGTCGGCGAATTGCATGCGATGCAACGTCGGATCGGTCGGCAGCGGAAAGGTCTTCCATCGCCCCGGCTCGGCGGCTCGACGCGTCGCCCATTGCAGTGATCCGCCGCCCCGCGTATTGCCTGGCTGCCAATCGGCGCCGATCGCAAAATCAACCAGACCGTCGCCATCGATATCATGCGGCGCAAAGCAGACGTTATCGGCTTGGGTCTGCCCGGCGGCAGTGATCTGGCGTTCTCGCCAAGTCGGGTTCTCTAGCCAGAGAACTCGATCTGAGTCGACGATGACGATGTCGAGCTTGTCGTCGTCATTCATGTCGATCATGCGCACCGCGTAGCCGACTCGTAACTTGGTCGGCAATTCCTGCTCGCGAAAGCGAAGGCCTTCAGCCGCGGCATGCGACGCCCAAACGCCGAACAATAAAATCAGTACCAGCTTTCGCATTCGTCACTCCATCGCAAGGTTATGCGTTCAGTCGTTACGTATTGTGGACGTTTCGGCGACTCGCTGGCAATCATTTTATGCCGAACCTTCGTAGCCATGAATGTAAAAAAGCTCTTATCGATGTGAAATCTTTTCTGGTCGAGAGCGGCATTT
>JBITAD010000106.1:0-4222 GCA_044439945.1 Blastopirellula sp. JB062 | reverse complement strand
GTCTCGGCTCATTGGCTTTTTCCTGGATGCAGCAGCAGGAAGCTTGGGGCGCCGAACAATCGAAGCCGCCGATCGGGCCGCAGGTCTTTGACGCGACGCCCAAGGTTCCGGCGAAGCCCCCTACGGCCAAGGCGATGATCTCGCTTTGGATGCAAGGCGGCCCAAGTCATCACGACTTGTTCGATCCGAAGCCGGAAATGAAAAAGTACGACGGCAAAGAGTTTCCCGGCGAACTGAAGCAAGACAACAAGGCTCAGGCCAGCTCGAAGGTGTTTGCGTCTCCTTGGAAATTCTCTCGCTGCGGAGAGTCTGGGATGGAGCTTTCGGAGTTGTTGCCCCACCTGCAAACGGCGGCCGACGACATCTGCCTGATTCGCTCGATGAAGACGGGCGTGAACAATCATGGCCAATCGATTCGAGCGCTGCAGGGAGGACGGATTACCGGCGGTCGACCGACGCTAGGAAGCTGGATGACCTACGGCTTGGGCTCGGAGGCGGATAATCTGCCGGCGTTCGTTGCGCTGATCGATCCAGGCCAATTGCCGGTGTTGGGAGTCGAAAACTGGTCGAACGGCTGGTTGCCGTCGATCTATCAGGGAACGGTCATTCGCCCGACCGAACCCCGAATATTGGACCTGACCCCGCCGGCTCACCTGAAAGGGCTTGCGCAGCGTAAATCTTTGGAATACTTAGAACAATTGAACTCGCGTCACATCCAGCAGTTCACGGACGTCTCCGATCTTCAGGCGCGGATGGCCAGCTATCAGTTGGCCGCCAAAATGCAGTTGGCGGCGACCGAGGCGCTGGATCTTTCGCAAGAGACCGAAGCGACCAAAAAGATGTATGGAATCGATCAAAAAGAGACCGCCGACTACGGCAGCCGCTGCTTGATCGCGCGTCGCCTGATCGAGCGCGGCGTTCGCTTCGTACAGGTTTATACCTCGAATCAGCTATGGGACAGCCATGGCCGCATCACCAAGCTGTTGCCCAATGCCTGCAAGAAGGTCGATCAGCCGTCAGCCGCATTGGTCGCCGACTTAAAGCAGCGCGGACTACTCGACGAGACGGTGGTTCATTGGGGAGGCGAAATGGGCCGATTGCCTGTCGTTCAGAACGACGCAGGCCCCGAAAAAATCGGCCGCGATCACAACACTTACGGTTTTAGCATGTGGGTCGCCGGCGGCGGTTTTCGCGGCGGCTACGTCCACGGCAAGACCGACGAATGGGGACATCACGCGATCGAAGGGGTGGTGAATCACTTCGATTATCACGCCACGCTGCTCCATCTTTTCGGCTTAGAGCATGACAAGCTTACCTTTCGTCGGAACGAACGCGACCAGACGCTGACCGACGGGCAACCGGCGAAGATCGTGCACGAATTGCTTCACGCATAGCCGAAAGAAACCGCGGCGCCAGCGCTCTTATCAAGCCGGCGCCGCCCGTCGGCTTCGTCTTTTTTCTAGAACCCTTGCAATATTGCTACGCAGCTCGCCTGTTCGTCGATGCCAGGCTTTTCCTGCCGGCATCTTTTGGGTTTACAGACGCAACTTGCAAGCAGGGTCAAGAGGCCGAGCCTGTCGGCTTGCTTAATAGTCGCTGAGAATTCTTCGTTAGAATTTGATCGACTTCGGGCGAGCTGAATGCGACGCTAACTTCGTAACCTCCTTGAGGATACGCTTCCGCATTCGGAATGTACCAAGGTCCGCCGTCGCCATAGGCGGCGGTCGCCACAAAACGCTCTGACGCCTGCTGCTGAGCTTGCAGTTGGTACTCGATAAAGCTTTCGGCCGGCAAGTGAAGCAGCGTCGATTGATTGAGATGCAACGCGCTAAGCTGTATGGGAACTTGCCGCTCGCAGCGATCCAGCCAACCTAGTTTCATCGCCGAGCGATTGCGAATTGCGGTCCTCACGCTCTTGTCGGCGACGATTGAAAGCAGCGTTTCTTTTTGGAGCGATTTTGACGGGGGAAACAATAGCGGCGCCGTCCGCCACTCGACTCGCGAGATCGGTTCGACGGCGAGTTGCGATTCGCTTTCGACCAAGGCCGCATAAATGCGATCGGTCAATTGCGTGCGCGCCTCAGGAGATCCGTTATTGTATTTGCCGGCCGCCACATTGCCGGAGCAACCGGTGAAATAGATATGCGTGCAGTCTTGGTCTTCCGCCTGTCGTCGTTTGCGGGCCAGTCCGACAAAATCGCTGCTAACCTTCCCCTTTCCGTAATGGCTCATCGGATGAGTGGCGTAGTAGTGACACGAGACGAGTTTCTTTTCGCCTTGAAAAAACGCGACCGTCTTCAACCAAGGATCGATCAAGCCTTCCGGAATCTCCCAGTGCCTGGGCGTTCGGCTCGAACTGCCGCGCCAATCAACAAGCTTTCCGGCGGCATCCAAGATGCGGCGATTACAAGCGACCTTCTCAACCTTCGCTTGGCCGGTTGCGACATGCGTGACCGGCTGCAACTTTTGCATCGCATCAGCAACCGCCGCTTTTCCCTTTTGCAAGCAAGATTGAAAGAAGTCGAGATGAACCAAATGGGCGAGCCCCTCGTGCTCGCTCACAATCCTTTCCCCTTCGAGACAAACGAACGGGGCGTCATGTTGATGCACGCACTGCACGGCTATACGATCCGGCGTCGTATCGCAGGCGCTCGCCAACGCTTCGCGCCACTGCACGTGGGCGTCGTTCAGCAAGCCTGTCCAATCGACGGCACAGACGACGATGGGCTTGCCCGCACCAGTAAGCACGAAGCCGATCGCCTCTAACGGATCGTCGACCGCAACGACCGGAGTGATCCATCCGCCGCACAACGGGTGCCCCTTCGGCGGCGTCACGTCAAATCGAAAAGGAGCGATCTTGATCGAGGAAGCAGGCGTTTCGGCGGCGACGCATGGGGCGAGCAAGCCTGCGATGCCTGCGGAAAGCGACGTTTCTAAAAAGCGGCGGCGGTGGAATGTCATGAAGAACTCCTCGGTAGGATAAAGAGATGCGGAAGAGGGAAGCCGACGCGAGGCGAGATCGAATTTAATCGCTCGCCTCGCCCGGATTATCAATTTTTCGATTTGAGAGCCAAAGGCCTGAAATCTTATTTCGCCATCGATTGCGATCCTTAGGGCGCTGCCCCTTTCAATGACTTAATGAACGCGATCAGGTCAGCCAACTGCTGCTGATCAATCTCTTTCTCTAATCCCTCTGGCATGAGAGATTGCCCGCTGGAAATCATCTCGTCAATCTGGTCGCGCAGAACGACGTCTTCCTTTCCTTCGCCTCGGCGAAGAGTCAGGCTTCCAGACGATTCGGCGGCGATCATCCCGGTATATATTTGCCCGCTAAGCGTAGAAATCGCATAGGTCGTATACCGGAGTTGAGCTTCTCGATTAGGATCGAGAATGGCAACCAGCAAATCGGAGGGCGTCTTGTTTTGCACCGAAGCGAGATCCGGGCCCACCTCATGCCCTACGTCGCCCAGTTTGTGGCAAGTCGCGCACTTCTGCTCGTAAAGAGCTCGACCCCGCTTGGCGGAGCCAGTTAGCTTTAAGGCCGGCTGGTACATGTCGACGATCTTGCGGCGTTCGTTTTTCCCCTCGGCAAGCAGTTTTTCGGCACGGAGTCGAATCTGCGTCTTGGGATGTTTTAATAGCTGGGGGTAACTGGCCCGGTTAATTTCGCTGCGTTTAATCGCTCCGCTTTCCAACGCGTCGAGAAAACTCTCCGTATATTCTTGACGGCTAAGGAACGTTTCGGTCGCCTGCGTACGCAATTTTGGGGTCAAGCTGCTCCAGGCGTCGACCAAAATCGCGGCCGCTTCCAAGTTTTGAGTTTTGGCTAACGTCTCTAGCGCCGCCGCTTGAACGGCTTCAGGCGTTTGCGGACTCAGTATCGTATCAAAGGCTGTCGCCGAAATCGTCCAAGGGGCGTAAGCGAGACGACGAACCGCTCGTTGGCGTATTGCCGAAGAATCGTCGGAGGCAGTCGCAATCGCCGCGGCCTCTTGCCATATCGCATCCAGCCAATTGCGAACCGGACTGCCGGTCGGCAACCGCTCGATCACGGCATGAAGCGAACTGCCTCGTCGGGCCAGACCATCGCCGAGCGCATCGAGAAGTTGCAGATCCAATTCAGATGGCGATAGCTGCGACGCAAGCGTCTTTAACAAGGCTTGCGCCATCTCCGCTTCGGGCCGGGCGCCAACCATTTCGCTAATTCGTATCAGCAATGACT
>JBITAD010000105.1:624-4261 GCA_044439945.1 Blastopirellula sp. JB062 | reverse complement strand
CGACAGCCCGAACCAATGCGGCGAACCTCTTTCATGCTTTGGGCGATCCGGCTCGACTGCATCTCGCCGCATTATTAATTCATCGTGAATTGTGCGTTTCGCAACTAGCCGACTTGGTCGCCGACAGCCTGCCGGCCGTCTCGCAACGCTTGAAACTGCTCAAGCAAGAGCGGATCGTTCGGTCGCGTCGCGACGGCAAGCATGTTTACTACCAGCTTGACGACGACCACATCGCCGCGCTGGTCATCAACGCCCTGGCCCATGCCGAGGAAACGTCATGAGCACCCAGCAAGCGCCCACGGTCGCGCTAAAACGGGTCAGCCTGCATGTGCCTGAGCTCGACTGCGCCGAAGAAGTGCGGCAATTGCGCGTCGGCTTAGAACCGGTCGCCGGCATCGAACAACTCGACTTCGACGTTCTCAGCGGTCGAATGGACGTCTCTTACGATGACCAGCGTCTCAGTTACGAACAACTGATCGACGCCGTGGGCAATTTGGGGATGACCGCCCAACCGTTTCGCCAAGGGGGCCAAAGCGACTCGCAACACGCTCGTCTTGTCCGCGGCAAAGAAATCGCCGTCGCCGTCGCCGCTCTCTTTATCGGCGCCGGCTTCGTCACGCAAGCGATCTCGATCGGCAGCTTTTTCGCCGCACTGACCGGCGGCCAAACGATCGTCCCGGCCGCCGCCGCGCTTTACTTGCTCGGCACGATCAGCGGCGCTTGGTACGTCGCCCCAAAAGCCCTGCATTCGGCACGCCATTTGCGCGCCGACATGAACGTGCTGATGTGCGTCGCAATTCTGGGCGCTTGCTTGCTTGGCGACTTTTTTGAAGCCGCGATGGTCGCGTTTCTCTTTTCGGTTTCGCTGCTGCTCGAACAATGGAGCGTCGCCCGGGCGCGGCGGTCCATCGCCGAGCTAATGACGCAAACGCCCCCCATCGCGCATGTCCGCTGCTGCAGCGACGACTGGAAAGACAAGCCGCTCGCCGCAATTCACGTCGGGCAAATCTGCCTTGTAAAACCGGGCGAACGAGCCCCGCTCGACGGAGTCATTACGTCGGGCGCCCCGGCGATCAATCAAGCTCCGGTTACCGGCGAGTCGATCCCGGTCGAAAAGAACGTGGGCGATCAGGTCTACGCCGGCACGATCAACGGCGGCAGCTCGTTTCAATTTGAAGTGACGCACGCCGTCGGCGATACCATGCTCGATCGCATCGCCCGCATGATCGAAGAAGCGCACAAGCAGCGCGCGCCCAGCCAGCAATGGGTCGAAACGTTTTCGGCCTACTATACGCCGGCAATGATGCTCTTGTCCGCGGCGGTCATGGTCTTGTCTCCGCTGGCGCTCGGCATGAGCTGGGCCGAATCGTTCTTCAACGGACTCGTCTTGCTGGTCATCGCGTGTCCTTGTGCGCTGGTGATCGCCACCCCGGTCAGCATTGTTTGCGGCTTGACCGCCGCAGCTCGCAACGGCGTGCTCGTCAAAGGAGGTCTTGCGCTCGAGACCTTCGCCCGCGTAAGCGTGCTGGCGATGGACAAAACCGGCACCATCACCACCGGCGTGCCGGCCGTCACCCAAGTCGCCGCTCAAAACGGCTACGATGAAAACGAAGTGCTGCGAATCGCCGCCTCGCTCGAACAGCAGAGCAATCACCCGCTCGCCACGGCGATCGTCCAGGCGTCTCAACAAAAGCGACAATCGCTCGCCCAGCCCGGCGACTTTGTCGAGATCGCCGGACGCGGAGCCAGCGGAATCGTCGACGACCAGCCGGTTTGGGTCGGCAGCCTGGCCTACGCGCGAGAGCGTCTAGCCGAGCCATCTCAACTGCAATCGGCGAGCGAATCGGTCGGTCTCGGCTCGCTGGTCGTCGTCGGTCGGCGGGAAGAACTGCTCGGCCTGATCGTGCTCGGCGACCAAGTTCGCTCCGGCGCGGCCGACGTGGTCGCTCAGTTGCATCAACTGGGGGTCAGCGACGTCGCGGTTCTCTCAGGCGACAATAACGCGGCGGTCGAGCAAATCGCCGCCGAGGTCGGCATCGATTCATGGCGCGGCGAGCAACTGCCGCAAGACAAGATCGAAGCGGTGCGCCAACTGCGCGGCGAAGGAGTCATCGCTATGATCGGCGACGGCATTAACGACGGCCCCGCTTTGGCCGCAGCCGACGTCGGCGTCGCCATGGGCGCGGTCGGCGCCGACGCCGCAATCGAAACGGCCGACGTCGCGCTGATGTCGGACGAAATTACCAAGCTGCCCTGGCTGATCGACCTGGCGCGGCGCACGCTGCGCATGATTCAGTTCAACATCGCGTTCGCGCTCGGCGTAAAAGCGATCTTCGTGCTGCTGGCGATCGGCGGCCTGACCAACCTGTGGCTGGCGATCCTCGCCGACACGGGCGTCTCGCTGCTAGTGATCGCCAACAGCTTGCGTTTGTTACGCTTAAACCCAACTTAACCCCATCAGCCCTTTCATTGAGACGTACTAAAAGGACGGCAACCGTGGCGAAAATCACCGAAATCACCATGAGCGAAGCTCGCGAAATGGTTCGCGGCGCAGGCCTGCGCGGAACGTCCTGCCGTTTGAGCGTGCTGCAATACCTTTCGGCGGCGACCACTCCCCTTTCGCACGCCGAAGTCGCCGAAGAACTCGACGCCCACGGCTACGACAAGTCGACGATTTATCGCAGCCTGGTCGAACTGGCCGAAGCAGGCTTGCTCTCTCGTTTTGACGTTGGCGATCATACGTGGCGCTTCGAGTTTCGTCGCGGCGAATCGCAAGAGGAAGGCACCGAACACCCGCACTTCATGTGCGTCACTTGCGGCAAAGTCACCTGCCTTGACGACGTCGACATCAAGCTGAAAGCGTCGAACGAAAAAACCTACAACGACATCACCGAAGTGCTGCTCAAAGGCCATTGCCGCGAATGCGGTTAAGCGCAGCAGCCCGACGCTGAACGTCGCCAAGCGATGCGCGACGTCAGCCCTTGCATTCGGCCGGCTCATCGATGTTCCATTGAGCCGCCCGAATCTAGGCTCTCCGCCATTCTCTTATTGCGTAAAACTCTGCGCCCGCAACGCGTGCCCCTCTTTTTCGGCGTGCCGCATACTACGGCTGTAATTGCCGCAATCACCAGAGATCGCCATTGTCGCTGCGCAATCGATTTTTAGAATAATTATCGCAAAGAACGAAAGTTTTTTCTTTCGTCGAGCCTCTTCATCACACTCGTTCTATTGACTCATCCTTGTTCTGTTCTGGGGAACCCTTTCATGCTTTCCAATCGATCTCAACGGCATCGTCAAGCGTTCACTCTTGTTGAACTCTTGGTCGTCATCGCAATCATCGGCGTATTGATCGCCTTGCTATTGCCTGCCGTGCAAGCTGCTCGCGAAGCGGCGCGTCGTTCGCAATGCTCGAACAATCTCAAACAAATGGGCCTGGCGCTTCACAACTTCCACGACACTTTTGGACGTTTTCCGCCGGGAGCCAGCGACAACTCGACTCCGTTCGGCAACGGCTATACTAGCCCCGGCGGACACTCCTGGATGGCTTACAGCATGCCCTTTTTAGAATTGGGCAGCGCCTACGATAGTTGCGACTTCCCGAATCGCAGTTTTTACGACTCTCATCTCGAAGACACGA
>JBITAD010000105.1:0-614 GCA_044439945.1 Blastopirellula sp. JB062 | reverse complement strand
CCCCTCGTCCGCCTTGGAACAAGAGTTCAGCAACGGCACGCCCAAAACCATGGTTGCTGATTACGTCGGCATCGCCGGGCACGTCGACGGATTCGGCGGAGTGGCCGCTACCGATGACGGCGTCGATACCGCTTTTGGCGTCAGCTCAACCAACGGAGTTCTCGCGAAACAGTCGAAAAACACGTTCGCCACAATCACCGACGGAAGCAGCAACACCTTCGTCGTCAGCGAAATCGGCGATTGGGTTTACTTATCCGGCGGAACGCGAAAAGACGTCCGCTCTGGAACCACCCACGGTTTTGCCGCCGGCTATCAGCGCAACACGGGCTCACGTCGCGTTCACAACTGCGTTACCTTGCGACACGTCATCAATCCTGGCCCAGCAATCGAATACACCTCGGATTACTCCGACGGCGTTAACGAACTTGGGTACAACAGTCCTTTGCGATCGGCGCATCCGGGCGGGGTCATGATCCTGGTCGGCGACGCTTCGGTACGCTTTCTGGGCGAATCGGTCGATACGACGACGTTAGCAGGTCTCTCCAACCGCACCGACGGCCTTGTCGTTTCCAACTACTAATCGCCAAAACGATAGAACCGCTTGCTCGCTTTGG
>JBITAD010000104.1:0-4268 GCA_044439945.1 Blastopirellula sp. JB062 | reverse complement strand
ACGTTGCCCAAAGCACCCAAGCCGATTGGTCGGGCGAGAGTTGAGGTGCGCGTGGGCGGCGGCGCTTGCGGGCGTGATGCGAATGAAGGCCGCTTGGGCGTTTGCGGAGAAATGCCCCGGCCCCCCTTTGACTCGGGCGAAACGAAGCTTTAAGCTGGTTGGTTCCACTTTGCTGTCGAAGAGTGACCCTCGCAGAGGGGAACCGGTAACCTGGTCAGGCCTTAACTGGAGCAGCCATACCCGGGGTACTCTGGTGCGGGGGTCTCTCCTCGGCAGCGAGCGGAATCAATCGTCTGTTGAAAACGAGGTTAGAGCGTCTTTCAGCCTCGCCAGGTTCAGAGCGACGCTCTTCACTGCTCGATCCATCGAGACGCTTTGGCGAAACGTCGTGAAACAGAAACGTCGCCGAACAATCGGGTCAGCAGGCTGGCGATAGATCCGATCTGGCTCTTGTCGCCGCAGCATGGATTGCGTCGCTACGCCGAGCGACGGCGAAGTTTCCTACTAGTTTTCCTGCTGGGCCCGACCCTGGAACGATGACGGAAGAAGGAACCGAAAACGTCGAGTCGTCGGAAGCTCACGATCAATACGTCGTGGTAGCGCGGCGGTATCGTCCGCAATCGTTTGAAGAACTGGTCGGGCAGCAGCAAGTCGCCCAAGCGCTGAAAAACGCCATTGATCGGGGGCGGGTCGGTCATGCCTATCTGTTTACGGGGGCGCGCGGGGTCGGCAAGACTTCGTCAGCACGCATCTTGGCGAAGGCGCTGAATTGCGAAAAAGGACCTTCCGCTACGCCGTGCAACGAGTGCGATATTTGCCGCAGCGTGACGGTGGGCGAAGACGTCGACGTGTTAGAGATCGACGGCGCCAGCAATCGCGGTATCGAAGAGATTCGTCAGCTGCGGTCGAACGTCAATATCCGGCCGAGTCGCGCTCGGTTTAAGATCTATATCATTGACGAAGTTCACATGTTCACCAAAGAGGCTTTTAACGCGTTGTTAAAGACGCTGGAAGAGCCGCCGGAGCATGTTAAGTTCATCTTTTGCACGACCGACCCTGAAAAGATTCCGATTACGGTCTTGTCGCGCTGCCAGCGTTTTGACTTTGGCGGCATCCAGATGGACGCCATCGTCACGCGGTTGTCGTACATCGTGCAGAACGAAGGCGTAACGGCCGAGGACGAAGCGCTGCGGCTGTTGGCTCGCAAAGCGAACGGCTCGATGCGCGACAGTCAGTCGTTGCTAGAGCAACTGTTGGCTTTCGGCGGGCGTGAGATCACGGTTGGCGACGTCAACCAAATGTTGGGCGCCGCCGGAAGCGAGCAAATCGCCGAGATCGTTACGGCGTTGGCCTCTCGCGATGCGGCGCGCGTGTTGCAAAACTTAGACGAAGCGCTGGCGCGGGGCATTGATCCGGGGCAGTTAATCGAGCAGTTGCTCGGCTATTTTCGCGACATGATGACGCTGGTCGTCGGCGCGGCGCCGACGCTGCTGCAGACCATATTGCCGGCCGACGCCGAGCAGGTCGGGGCGATCGCAAAAAATTATGGACTGGCGAACGTCTTGGCCGTCGTTCAGATTTTGGACGACGCGCTGGTGCGAATGCAGCGTTCGGCACATGCCCGGATTTTGGCCGAGATGGCGCTGGTTCGCGTTTGTCAGTTAGAAGACTTGCAAAGCATTGCCGATCTGACGGAGTCGATTCGGGCGGGAAAGGCGTTGCCGGCTCGACCGGCGATACAGGTCGTTACGCAAGTCAGCGCGCCGCCCGCCGCTTTGACCGGGGGGACCGCTGAAAAAAAAGTTGCGCCGCAGCAGCCGACCGTCGCGCCGGCTCAACCGACTTCTCAGATAAACGCAAACGATAGCAGCCCGCCGTCGACAAGCTTGCCGCCGACGCCCGCAACGCCCGAAGTAGCTGAAACTGCCGAATCAGCAGATTCATCCGCGGCGCCGGCAGCGGCCGTGGATGAGGTCGCCTCTTCTTCTGAGGGGCAAGCGACGGCAACTGCGGTTAAGCAGACTGTCGACTTAACGGATGAGTCGGCGAAGAATATCTGGGAAGGAATTTTGACAGATATGTCAGATCTAGTAGGGGAGTATGCTCGCCCTTACAAAACTATAGCAACTTCTGGGCCAAATCGGCTGGTCGTTTCATTTTCCGGAGCGTATAATTCGCAAGTCGAGTTCCTACGACGCCCGGCGGCGAAAACTCGGCTAGAAGGGATGCTTACCGAAGCGGTCGGCCAGCCGATTACTTTGGAGTATCGCCTTCTCGATGACGTGCCGCCTCCGTCGGCCGCGCCGCCTCCTAAACGCAGCGGCGCTTCGGCGGGCCAATTGATACGCAAGGTACAGAAGAACCAGTTGGTTCAGCAGGCGATTGAGATGTTCGGCGCGGAAGTCACCAGCGTTCGAGCGCCCGACTCGGGAGGTTCTTAGCCGTTTGCTTGAACTAGGACGCTTCTCACCCAATAAGGAGATCTGCGGTGTTCAACTTCGGTAATCTCGGCAATATCGCCAACATGATGCGTCAGGCCCAAGAGATGGGGGGCAAGATGCAAGGGTTGCAGGAAGAACTGCGAGGCAAGCGAGTCAGCGGCGCGGCAGGCGGCGGCATGGTCGAGGTCGAAATGACCGGAACCGGCGAAATGATCTCGTTGCGAATCGACCCTGATCTGGTCACGCGCGGCGAACGAGAAATGATTGAAGATCTGGTGCCGGCCGCCGTGAATCAAGCTCAGGCCAAAGCGAAGCAATTGCATGCCGAGATGATGCAATCTTTGACGAGCGGATTGAACGTGCCTGGTTTGGATGACGCCCTGGCTCAGATGACCGGGGGAGATAAATCTTAGGTATTGCCACGGTGAACGGACGCCCCTGATGGTTCAAACGACAGATTCAGTCACGCGCTTAGTTGACGAATTCGCCAAGCTGCCCGGCATTGGTCGCAAAAGCGCGGAACGTCTCGCTTATCACATTTTGCGCGTTCACGAATCGGAAGCGCTGTCGCTGGCCGATGCGATACGAACCGTCAAGCAGAACGTTCGCTATTGCTCGCAATGCTTTAATCTTGCGGAAGGGGAACTGTGTTCGGTCTGCCAAGATCCGCGCCGCGATCAAACGTTGTTATGCATCGTCGAACAGCCGCGCGACTTGATGGCGCTCGAACAATCAGGCATGTTCCCCGGCTTATATCACGTTTTACTCGGCCGGATTGCGCCGCTGGAAGGGGTCGGCCCTGATCAGTTGACGATTGACGCGTTGGTCGATCGGGTGCGCGCGGGCAAGTTTCGCGAAATTATTATGGCGACCAATCCCACCACCGAAGGGGACGGGACGGCGCTGCACATATCGAACTTATTGGCCGAGTTGCCCGTATCATTGACGCGGCTGGCTCGCGGGATCACGACCGGCAGCGTTTTGGAGTTTACGAATAAAGAGATTTTGGCCGATGCGCTTTCGGGGCGTCAAAAGCTATAATCAAGTTATTCCTTCATTCCCTAGAAATCTAGAAATTCCTATGCGACTTTCGCTTGGTCTCGAACAGAAACTGGTCCAGAAGCAAGTTCTGGCGCCCAGGATGATCCAATCGATGGAGATCTTGCAGCTGCCGGTTATGGCGCTGCAGGAAAAAATCGAGCAGGAAATGAACGAGAATCCGCTGCTCGAAGTTCAAGAGGTCGAGCCGGAAAGCGCGACCGACGGCATCGACGAGCAGGTCGACAAATCCGACCCCGACTCGCCGGCCGACACCGAGAAAGAATTTGTTGTCGACGAGAACAAAGATAACGCCGACGACTTCGAACGGTTGCTCGATCTCGACAACGAGTATCCCGACACGTTCGAGGATCGCCCGCAGCGCTCGCTGAACCAAATGGAGGATGACGCCAATCGCAAGCATGATGCGCTGGCGAACATCGCGTCGCGGGTCGAAACGCTGCAAGATCATCTCGACACGCAATTAGGCGAATTGAACATCGAACCGGAGCTGTTGGAATTGGCGATGCGAATTATTTCGTCGCTCGATTCGAACGGTTATCTGACGACCTCGCTAGAAGATTTGCTCCCTCCCGATTCGAGCGAAGAGTTGATCGCGCACGCGCGAGAAGCGCTGGCGATCGTACAAGCCTTAGATCCTGCCGGGGTCGGTGCGCGTGATCTGCGCGAATGCTTGTTGCTGCAACTGGAGCCGAACCGGCCCTACTTTGACGAACTGCGCACGCTGATCAGCAACCATCTGGAAGATTTGTGCGAAAACCGGCTGCC
>JBITAD010000103.1:0-4271 GCA_044439945.1 Blastopirellula sp. JB062 | reverse complement strand
TGTACTTCACGAACAACATCACAAGGATGTAGTTCTTGTACTCCGAAGGATCGACCGTCCCCCGGAACGTGTCACACGCCTTCCAGAGAATGCCGTTGATTTCGGTTTGAGAGACTGTCGCCGATGGTTTGCCGTTACCGTTCGCCATTTCGCTTCGTGCGTGTCCTGAAGAGTCGGTTAGCCTGATCCGGTTAGCTCAAGCGGAACCACGTTAAACCATTCGAGAGCCCCCGAAAAGCAGTTGTGGTTGATCCCAAAGCGATTGGACGACATCGATGTCGTCAGGATCGGAAAGCTCGCCAGAATCGGCGTGTGGAGAAGTGGGTGGTCGAATTGACCCGCCATTTTTTACACAACGACTTTCACACCGATTTACACAACTTTTTTACACATGGCGTGTCGTCGTAAGTTGTTGGTGTAAAAGGACTTACAAGTCGGGGTGACACGATTTGAACGTGCGACCTCTGCGTCCCGAACGCAGCGCTCTACCAGGCTGAGCCACACCCCGAGGTTACCTGATCGGGCAATTCCTTTCAGGTCGAAAGTCCGTTTATAGATGGACCTTGCCTGAGCGTCAATAGCAGGACGCAACTGCGGGGGCTGGGGTTCGCTTTTTGCGTTACGGCGTAACCTGTTGAAGTTATGAGACTTTCGTCAAACTTGGCTCGACAGCGTCGCGAGGCTTCTCGCTTTGCGGGCTGGAGATTATTTGAGTGAAGCGTCGATTGCGGGTCGAGACGACGCCGATTCTCCCGCATCGTCGGCGGAATGCGGTTTCCAATCGACCAGTTGAAGTTCGACGTTGGTTCGTCCGCGAAAATTGTTAATCACCGGTTGGAAGGCGATATCGAGCAAGCCGTCATGCTCGCTCAGGGGTTCCGCCCAGTCGCCTTGGCCGAATGCGACGCCTCGGATGCGTGTTCCGTGATGCTCGAGATGGACCGAGAGGTGTCGCTGGCCGCCGCCGATGCGTTTCGGTTTGTCGATTAGCTTGGCGCCGCTTGCGCACATGATTGGGCGCCGGTTTCCCTCGCCGAATGGGGCGAGCATTTCGATTTGGTTGACCGTTTTATAGGTGAGCTGGCTGATTGGGGCTTCGGCGTCGATCGCCAGTTCCGCGATTTGCGCTTCGTCGCTTACTTCGCTGGCGGCGTATTCTACGAACTCGGCGCGAAACGCTTCAATTTTTTCCGGCGAAATTTGGAGGCCTGCCGCTGCAGCGTGCCCGCCGCAGCCCAGCAGGTGATGTTCGCAAGATTTGAGAGCCGCATGCAGGTTTAAGCCGCAGGCGCTGCGGGCCGAGCCGACGCCTGGTTTGACGCCTGCCTGATCAAGCGCGATTAAAATCACGGGGCGATTGTATTTGTCGGCGAGTCGACCGGCGACGATGCCGATAACGCCGACATGCCAGCCGTGACCAGCCAGCACGAGGGCCGGGTCATGAACGGGGTCGAATTCTTCTTTGGCTTGTTTTTGGGCGGCGAGATAGATGCTGCGTTCGAGACTGCCGCGGCTGTCGTTGAGCTGGTGAATGTATTCGGCCAGCGCTTGAGCTCGCTGCGTCGAATCGGTCGTCAGCAACTCGATCGCAAGTTGCGCTTGTCCGAGCCGACCGGCCGCGTTTAAACGCGGCGCGATCATAAACGCTAGGTCTTCGCTGGTTAGCTGCGGTTTGTCAGCTAGTTTGGCGACTTGCAGCAGCGCTTCGACGCCGGGAAGCGGATTTTCGCGGAGGCAGTTTAGCCCGTGGCGAACAATCAGGCGATTTTCGTCGAGCAGCGGCACGACGTCGGCGACGGTTCCGATTGACGCCAGGCCGACCGCGGTGAGCAAATAGTTGCGTAAACGCTCGGTGACTCGACGTGCGTTGCTCGCTTTTTGGCAAAGCGCCCAGGCAAGCTTCAAGGCGACGCCGGCGCCGCAGAGTCCGCCGAACGGATAGTTTGTGCCGGGGAGTCGCGGGTGCACGATCGCCGCCGCGTCGGGCAGACGCTCGGCCATCTCGTGGTGATCCGTAATGATCAATTCAAGGCCAAGCTTGCGAGCGTGATCCGCTTCTTGCAGGCTGGCGATGCCGCAATCGACGGTGATCAGCAGATGCGTGCCGCGTTGAACCAGTTTTTCCAGGGCTTCGCTGTTTAGGCCGTAGCCTTCGTCAAAGCGGCTGGGAACGTAATAGCCGACATCGGCGCCAAGGGTTTGCAGGCAGCGATACAAGATGGCCGAGGCGGTGATTCCGTCGGCGTCATAGTCGCCGTAAACGGTAATTCGGCGTTTGGCGGCGATCGCCTCATGGATTCGCTCGGCGGCGACCGTTACGCCGGGAAGCGATTCGGGATCGCGTAGGTTGGAAAATTTCGCTTCGAGAAAGCCGCGAATCGCGTCAGGGTCGCAAAGTCCGCGGCTGATAAGAAGCTGGGCGACGACGGGCGGAACACCGGTCGCTTGTTCGAGTTGACGAATGCGTCCAGCGTCGTGCGGGAAAATGCGCCAGCGCTTTTCCATGGCGAAAAGTTACTCCAGTCCGTGGCGATAGGTACGAAACGGACGTGAGTCTGACGCATATCGACCGAAAAATCAACAAACCGCATATGCGAAGCAGCGGCTGTCAGGAGACGTCGCAGCGAAAAGGCCGAGACTATTTTTTCTTTTCGTTGTGCCAGGTGTGCTTGCGCAAGCGGGGGCAATATTTTTTAAGCTTCAGCTTCTCACCGCCTGGCTTTCGTTTTAGCGAATAGTTGTAATCGCCCGATTCCTCGCAAACGAGAAAGACGGTTTCCGCTTTTTTGTTCTTTTTAGCCATGACGGCAAATCCTGAACAGCTTTGGTTGAGATCCAGATTTCTAATGGAATCCCGAAATATACCGGATCGGGAACCAGCCGACTAGGCCCTTTTTCTGGCGACGAAATTGGAAATGATTAGGATGAGTACAAGGCATTTTTGGGAACGTTAGATTCTCGTGGAATATTCGTCGCCTGTGGGGACGAATTGTCTCATAAGAGGTGCGGCGGCACTTTCCGCTTCTTCTAGGGGGCGGGACGCGGCGGCCGCCCTTTGCCGAGGCATGAGAAGCGTTGGCGAAAGCGAGCGACGCTCCTGAGTTAATCGCCTAAGTGCTTATCCCAACGGCGGTTCCGCCTTCACGTCATTTCTTTTCTGCGTACAAGGAACGTTCCCGCGAATCCGCGCGGTGCAAAGGTAAAGCTATGGCTACTTCCGATTCTCCTCAATCTCAGCCTGAATTAGAGCCGGATGACGATTATCGTTCGCCGGTTAGCAGCCGGTTTATCTTGCTGACGGCGGTTCCGTCTTGGCTTGTGAGCTTAGTCGTTCACTTTTTGCTGATTCTGGTTCTGGTGCTGCTTCCGGTCGCGCAGCGAGCTAACCAGCAGCGAGAGATAACGGTAGACGATACGGCTGACGCCGAAGAAATCGACGAATTTGTGATGGAAGAATTCGAGCCGATCGACGAGATGAAGCTCGATTTCGATAAGCCGCCGGAGCAAATGGAAGAAGCGGTGATCGCCGAAGAAAATATCATGTCTGATTTTCAAGAGCTTGAAGCGGCGACGCAGCAGCTTGATTTGGTCGATTTTGCCGATCAGACCGCGCCTTTCTCCGATATGATGACCGACAATGCCGGCGTCACGGGCAATGCGACCAGCGGTCGTGGTCAAGCGACCCGAACCAAGATGCTAAGCGAAGGGGGAGGCAACGGCGGAAGCGAGGCGGCCGTCGTCGCCGGGCTTAAGTGGATCGCCGATCATCAACTGCCCGACGGCTCTTGGAATTTTGATCATCGTCGCGGCGCCAAGAAGCCGGGCGAATCGAAAAACTTCGGCGAGTATAGCAATTCTCCCCGGGCGGCGACGGCGATGGCTTTGTTGCCGTTTCTAGGCGCCGGGCACACGCATAAAGAGGGGAAATACAAAAAACAGGTCGGCGCCGGTTTGACGGCGCTGGTTCGTTTGATGCAAGTGCGAGGGCGCGAAGGAAGTTTGGCCGAGTCGCAAGGGAATATGTACTCGCATGGGCTCGGTTCGATTGCTCTGTGCGAGGCGTACGCGATGACGCAAGATCGAGACTTGCAGGCGCCTGCCCAGGCTTCGCTGAACTATATTATCGCGAGCCAAGATCCAGTCGGCGGCGGCTGGCGTTATCGACCGCAACAGGCTGGCGACACTTCCGTCGTCGGTTGGCAGTTGATGGCGCTGAAGAGCGGCCACATGGGGTATCTGGAAGTTCCTCGGAATACGATTGTCGGCTCGAT
>JBITAD010000102.1:0-4271 GCA_044439945.1 Blastopirellula sp. JB062 | reverse complement strand
CCACGAGTCCATATGGTCTTGCATGATATGGCAATTCGCGCACGTTTGCGGATCGTTGCTGAGGTAGCTGGCGCCTTTGCCGTAGCCGAACGTGAAGATGCCCAGCCCGCTCAGCAAACCCAGCATGATCGCCATGATCGTTGAGATGATGCTGAAATATGCGCTGGCGATTCGACGTCGGCGACGTTGGGAGGTACGCGAAAGCGTCTGCGTAGTCCGCGCTGAAGTCATGACGATGCGATAGTTAGGAAAAGCGTGGGAACGTGCGTTTGCGTATCGCAAAATCGGATTATAGAGGCTCGCCGAGAAATTGCGAAAGAAGATTAGGAGAATCGCGCATATTGATTTTGGGTCTCAACTTTGCGCTCGATTTGTGACTTGCCGACGCTCGATTACATGGCTGCGTCGTAGAGCGACTTCAGCGATTGGGGGTCGACTTCGCGAGGGTTGAACGTTCCGGTCCATTGCTTGGCCGCTTCGACTCCCAACTCGGTCGTGCTGGCGGGGTCGACGCCGAGAGAAGTGAGTTCGGTCGCTAAATCGGCTTGCGAGACAAGTTGCGTAACGAAATCGGCCAGCGCAGCCGGATGATCGCCGCTCGGAAAACCCTCGATCGGCACGTCGACTTGCAGCAGTTCGCGGTACCAATCGCCGACCAGTTGGCTGTTGTAGCGAATGACATGCGGCAGCATCACGGCGACCGCTTGCCCATGGACGACGCCGAACTTGGCCGTTAGCGGATTGGCGAGCGCGTGCGCTGCGCCAAGCATCGAATTTTCGATCGCCAGCCCCGCGAAGCAGGCCCCCAATTGCATGCCGCCGCGCGCTTCAAGATTCGTCGGATCGGTCAGCGCTTGGGCGTAATTGCTGGCCAGCATGCGCCACGCGCCTCGGCTGAATGCCAACGAGCAGCTATTGCGACGACGCGTGACGAACGTCTCGAGCGCATGGGCGATCGCGTCGATGCCGGTCAATGCGGTCACGCGCTGCGGTTGCGTGATCGTCAGTTCGGGGTCGAGCAACGCGATCTTGCAACTTGCTTTGGGGTCGCCGCAGGCCATTTTGACGTGCGTTTCGGCGTCAGAGATCAGGGCGAACGATTGCGTTTCGCTTCCGGTTCCGGCGGTCGTAGGCACGGCGATCATCGGCAGCATCTCTTGCCGTGCCTTGCCGACTCCCCAATAGTCTTGCATGCGACCGCCGTTGGTCAGCAAAAAGTTGATCCCTTTGGCGCAGTCCATGGCGCTGCCGCCGCCGAGACCGACGATTAAGTCGACGTCGTGCTCTTTCGCTATGGCGACGCCCGCGTCGACGTTGGCAGTCGTCGGATTTTCTTGAACGCCGTCAAACAAGATCGCCGTGACGCCTGCGGCGTTGAGCGAATCGAGCCCCGTTTGGCTGTGCCCCGCTAGAACGACGCCTGGGTCGCTAACGGTCAAAACGCGCCGTGCGCCAAGCTCGACCGCCAGGTCGCCTAGTCGATCGACGACCCCGGGGCCAAAGACAATACGCGTGCGCGGCTGAAAATCAAACGGGATCATGCATGCCTCTTCCGTTCCAGCGTACTCGATTCGTTCGCGGCGGTTTGCGATTGCGCCTGCGGCTTGACGACGGCAGGCGAAACGAAAACTTACCGACTTATACCGCGGCGATTTCCAGCGGCGCCGTTTGATAAGCGCGATTGCGGAACAGAAACTCGATCAAGTTTCCTTCGTGCGGTTGCAGCCAATCAAGCTTGACCGTCGGAATCGGACCGATATTTAAACGGTCAATATTCGTCGCGTCGGTCAATTGGCGAGCGAACGCCTCGTCGCCGGTTATCGCCGTTCCGACCAGAGTATAGCCGATCTTTTTGACCATCTGATCTTGCGGGCACTCGACGACGCTGACGAATGGAAACATATATTCCTTTTTCGCCACTTCTCGGTCAGGGCCGTCGGCATGCACGACCATCGGCTTTAAATAGTCGCAAAGCTCGCGTTCTTCGAGGCGAGGACCGAACTTTTCGGTCATGTGCGTTACGCCTTGCTCCTCTAGATCCTTTTCGATCATGCTCCACACGGCGGGCGCCATCCCTTTTTGCGTGAATGCGGCCAGCGAAGCTTCAGGATCGGTCGGCTCTTTCGGCTGAACGCCGCCGATTCGTTCGGCGATCGCCGTCGCGATTTCTTTCGTATGACGCGAGGCCCAGATTCCAGAGGCGTTAATGCAACTGCGACCGCTGTTGGCGAAGACGCTTTGCACCATCAAGTCAAGATATCGCTCCCAGTCGTCGACGACGTCGTCGCCCAGCAAGATTTTGCTGAAGCCTGGGCCATGCGCTTGAACGCGCGGATTGCCATGATACTGGTCGATCGTTTGTTGGCCGCCGAAGACCATCGAGCGATCGCACGACGCCAACAACGCGGCGCCGACGTCGCCGCCAGCGCCTGGGTAAAGCCCGAACGCTTCGGCCGGTACGCCTGCTTCGACCATGGCGTAAAAAATACGATACGGCGTCCACGGCTCTTTGCCGCCGGGTTTCAGCACTAGCCCTAGTTGCAAGGGAATGGCTGGCAGCCAGAGCGTGTGAACGCCAGGCGAGTTTGAAGGCAGCACGGCGCCCAGCACCGGGCTTTGGGCTTGATAGCTGACCGTGACCCCGCGATCTTCTTGCCCGTAGCCCCGCGAGAGAATCTCGAGATCGAGCCCGCGCGTTAACGAATCGAGAATGCGCCCCATGTTCGTCAGCGCATAGGAGTTTTTCTCCATGTTAAAGCGGCACATGTTTTCAGGCAGCCCGGTCGTCGCGCTTTGAGCGTGGACGAACTCGTCTGGCGATTGTTGGCCGTCGCCCATCGGCAACGTGGCGGTCATGAAGAGATCAGCCGCTTTTTTCAAGATCTCTAGCAGTTCGCTCGACGGAATCGCACGCAGCGCGTCGCGCGCTTTTTGAGCCTGTCGCATATCTCGTTTTAGCAAGCCGCCGCCAACTTGACTAAGTTGAGCGATCGGCTCGCCGGTTGCGAAGTGAACGACATCTTCGCAATCGAGCGATTCGTACGGTTTGCCCCAACGGATGGCTGGAATTTTGAGCATGACGTATCTCGCAATGAATAACGGAAAGCGGTGACTGATTTCGATCGTTCGACATGCGTGCGCGTGTCGGCATTATTCCCCAGGGCGTCGTTTAGTAAACGCCGACCGTCGTGCTCGACGCGATTCCATGGAACGGTCGAACGCCGCTGACCCCGTCCCACGGATATTTTTCGAACGGCATTTCGCGTTCGCCTTCGTCCCGTTCTAGAAAACCCGGCACGAAAAATTCTTTGGTGAGCGTCGTCAGTTTGACCCGGCCGGTTTCGCCGTAGGAGACCGTCTCTAGCGGATTATCAAAGCTGACCACCTCAGTCACGGCGCGCGGCTGCGGGGCATAGTAGCTGATCTTGTAACCCTCGGCGGCCGAAACCGGTTTGCTGCAGGCGAGCCCCATCAACGTGTTGCCGTAGGTCGGAGTCATGTAAATGCCGCTTTCTTCCGGCGGCCCGCCGAACAACTCTTCGACGCAATATCGCGTCCATTGCGGCGTAAACTCAGTGCCGCCGCTAAAGATGCCGGTAATGCCGACTTCGGCCAGCGACGTGCCGCGCTCTTCCAGGCCAAGACAGAGCGACTCGATCAATTTCGGCGTGCCGAACATGCACTTCACGTCATGGCCGGCCGTCAGCACGGTGATCGCCTGGTCGATGCAATGTTTTTTGTATTCTTCGAGGTGCTCCATCCAACCTTTTTTGATCAGCTTGACCACCCAGCGAGGGTCTAGGTCGATGCAAAAAGAAATGCCGCCGCGATACTGCGCTAAATGCTCGACCGCCAAACGCAGGCGCCGTGGACCGGACGGGCCCAGCATCAACCAGTTGGCGCCTTTGGGGAAATATTGATCGGGCAGCGTGTGGCTGAAATTTTCGTAATCGGTACGAAAATCGTTGATCGCGATTCGGCTTTTGGGGATCCCGGTCGTGCCGCCTGTTTCAAAGACGTAAACCGGATCATTTTCGAACGCCTTAGGAACCCAACGACGGACCGGCCCGCCGCGCAGCCATTCATCCTCAAACAGGGGGAATTTTTGGATGTCCTCGTAGTTTTTTACCTCGGTTAGCGGATCAAACGAGAACTCTTTTTTCTTTTCGAGCCAAAAAGGGCAGCCGGTCGATTCGTGAAAGTGCCATTGGACCGTTTCGTACGCATGTTGGTCGAGTTTGTCCTTGGCGGCTTTCGCTTTTTCTTGGATC
>JBITAD010000101.1:681-4281 GCA_044439945.1 Blastopirellula sp. JB062 | reverse complement strand
AGCCAGAGGGAAGGTGATGTCGATCGTCTTCGTCTTCCAGCCGCGGGTGTCGATATGCTTGATCGCGGCAAGTTCTTCGTTCGTCAAAATCGGATGCGGTACCAACAAACGATGCGCGTGCTCGGCGGTCGTTTCAAGCAAGTTCGCTTCGGGACCGATGTAGCATTCAAGCGACATGACCACTTCTTCGCGAATCGAATCGACCGCTGGGTTGGTCACCTGGGCGAACAGTTGCTTGAAGTAGTCGTACAACATGCGCGGCTTGTCGCTCAAACAAGCCAGCGCCGAATCGTTCCCCATCGAACCGACCGGATCCCGTTTTTGATGGATCAACGGCAGCAGCATGAACTGCATCGTTTCGCTGGTGTAGCCGAAAGCCTGCATGCGTTGCAGCAGCGTGTCCGGATCAAAGCCGTGCGGCTCGTCGTTGGGGCTTAGCTCGGCGAGCTCGATACGCTGCTCTCGCAGCCACTGAGCGTACGGTCGTTGCTTGGCGAAAGAGCTTTTCAGCTCTTCGTCCGGAATCAAACGGCCTTCTTCAAAGTCGATCAGGAACATGCGGCCCGGCTGCAAACGTCCCTTTTCTTTGACGATTTTCGGATCAACCGGCAGCACTCCGACTTCGCTGGCCATGATGACCCGATCATCATGGGTCAAATAATATCGGCTAGGACGCAAACCGTTGCGATCAAGCACCGCGCCGATATAGTGCCCATCGGTAAACACGATCGAAGCCGGACCGTCCCACGGTTCCATCAAGCAACTGTGATATTCGTAGAAAGCCCGCTTCTCTTCCGACATCGTTTCATGCTTTTGCCAAGCCTCGGGCACCATCATCATGACCGATTCTTGCAGCGATCGCCCCGACATCTGCAGGAACTCAAGCACGTTGTCGAACGAGCCTGAGTCAGAGCAGTCAGGCTCGACGATCGGAAAGAGCTTGTTGATGTCGTCGCCGAAAATCTCGCTGGCGACGACGCCTTGCCGCGCGGCCATCCAGTTTTTGTTGCCGCGTAGCGTATTGATCTCGCCGTTGTGCGACATGAATCGGCACGGCTGAGCCCGATCCCACGAGGGGAAAGTGTTGGTGCTGAAGCGCGAATGGACCATCGCCAGATGCGTGGTGAAATCTTCGTCTGACAAATCGGGATAGTACGGGACCAATTGGGCGGGGGTCAGCATCCCCTTATAAATTATCACCTTGGTCGACAAGCTGCAGATGTAAAACATCTTGGCTTGCGGCAGATTCTCGTTGGCGCGCAGTTGGCTCGCCTGCTTCCGAATGGCGTAAACGCGGCGCTCGAAATCCTCCTGATCGGCCGAATTGTCGCCGGCGGCGATGATCAACATCTCCATCACCGGTTCGCACGCCAGAGCGGTCGGGCCGATGTCGGCTTTTTTGGCGTCGGTCGGCACTGGGCGCCAGCCGATGAGCTCTTGGCCGGCATCAGCGACGTACTTTTCGACGGTTGATTTGCAATGGGCTCGCGAAGCGTCATCTTTCGGCAAAAAGACGATGCCGGCGGCATAGCTGCCCGGCTTGGGCAACTCGACTCCGAGATCGCTTTTGGCGACCTTCGCTAAAAACTCATGCGGCAGCGCCGTCATCATGCCGGCGCCGTCGCCGGTATTCGCCTCGCAACCGCAAGCGCCGCGATGGTCCATGTTGATCAGAATCGTCTCGGCGTCGAGAACCATTTGGTGCGAACGATCGCCCTTGACGTGGGCGACGAAGCCCACGCCGCAGTTCTCATGCTCGAAAGCGGGGTCATACAAACCTTGCTTGCCCGGACGCTCGGTGCGACCTTGCTGACGCGGCGAATCACTCGCAGAAGCCATGCCTACAACCTTCGTTTAAATACTCAATCTACTTCGTGTTCGTTGGGCGCCATCCTTGGCAGCGGCGCCGTGTCGGTAGAGACTCCGACCGCGAAAGATTCGCAGGCCGAGTCCATCCCGCTCGGCAGCCTACGCGCGACTCGAAACTCCGTGTTCGATTTCGCTTTCCGCAGCGTCGACGTCCGCGGCGGAATACTCTTCCGAATCGGCGAAGATACGAGCCGTTTCGGGATCGCTCCCGGCTTGGGCCGCCTCGCTCAACTCCGCCTTGTCATGCAACAATTGGATAAAGCGTCGGGCCGTTTTGCCCAACTCTTTTCCTTGTCGCGTGATGATGCCCAGCGGACGAGCCAACGGACGACCTTCCAGTTCGATGCAAGACAACGTGCCTGACTGCACTTCGCGGACAACCGTCGAAGTCGGCAGCAAGCTGATGCCTGCGTTGATTTCGATAGCGCGTTTGATGGTTTCGATGTTATCGAACTCCATCACGACGTGCGCTTCGGCTCCGTGAGCCGACAAGACGCGATCCAACTCGCGACGGATCTGCAATTCGGAATCGAAGCCGACAAAATCGCGGCCATCTAACTCGTCAAGCCAAACCGACGAGCGAGACGCAAGTTCGTGCTGAGGCGAACAAACCAGCGCCATCGGCTCTTCGCGCCAAGCGACCGCTTTGATCGCTTTCGTATTTCGTGGATAACTGACCAAGCCGAAATCGACCTGATCCGATGCGACCATTCGCACGACTGTTTGCGGATGCTGATACTGCAAACGCACGTTCGCCTTGGGGTGTTTCGCCAGAAACTCTTGCACGCAATCGTTCATGTGGCTCAGCCCGACCGAATAGATCGACGCCACCGTCACGCGCCCCCCCACTTCCTCGTGGAACGTGCGAATGTCTTCTTCTAACGCATAATACCGCCGCACGATCTGGCGACAGCCGTGATAGTACAGTTCTCCTTCCGGAGTCGGTACCAACGGACGCTTCGACCGATCGATCAGTTTCACCCCCAGTCGCTCTTCTAATTGATGAACGACTTGGCTTGCGCCCGATTGCGAAATGCCGTTTTCGTCGGCTGCCCGCGAAAAACTACGCTGACCGACAACGTCGCAAAACACTTTGAGCGATTTGACGTGCATGGCCAGGGTCTAACAGGGACAGGGGTTCAATAATGGGGCGAACGGCAATCAGTATTTTTAAAATGAATACTGTGGCAGATACAGAATTAAAAACAGACATACGAACCTATTCGTCGCGCGAGTTAGCGTCAAGCGTGCAGACAACTGATTTGGGCAACAATTTGTCTAGGCCATTCGGGCTAGATTCGCAACTTATGTATTTTCAACAGGTTAGGCAGTGTTAAAAAATGCCCAATTTCAACGCGAGACGCGTTCTTTCGCGCCGCAACAAGCCGCCGACAAAGGGGGTTTCGCCCATCTAGATGCCCTAAAAGTAATTATCTCGCCTCATAAGCGCAAAAAAATGGCCGCAACAGGCGACCTGCTACGACCACGTTTACTGATGCTAGCGACGATAAAGGAACTCAATTCACCTTTGTTGGCTGATAATCGTGCCCTCGATCTCGAATCACTTCGACTTTGATGATCTCCTCTGGCGTCGGTGCGTCGAGCGCCTCGGGGTCGCGACGCTGTATGTCGGTCACCACGTCCATTCCTTCGATCACCCGGCCGAACGCCGTATGCTTGCCGTCGAGACCCGCCGTGGGCCGAAACGTGATGAAAAATTGCGATCCGCCC
>JBITAD010000101.1:0-671 GCA_044439945.1 Blastopirellula sp. JB062 | reverse complement strand
CCACGAAAGTGACGGCGATAATTCGGCTTGAAACACTCGCAATAAATCTGATAGCCCGGACCGCCGGAGCCGTCCCCCTTCGGATCGCCTCCTTGGGCCATAAAGTTTTCTAAGACGCGATGAAAAGTAAGGCCGTCGTAGAACCCTTTTTTGACGAGCGAGATGAAGTTGGCGACCGTTTCCGGCGCTTCGTTCTCGAACAACTCAACGACAAATTCGCCTTTCTCGGTCGTAAAACGAACCCGAGGCAAATCATCCGCTTCCGCCTCTTTCGCGCGGATCTCTTGCTCTTTTTTGAAATGCTCGCGATAGACGGTCGCGGCTTGCGCCTCGCCGATCGCCTCGTCGCTAATGGCGAATTCAGCGTCGCCCGACGACTTTTTGTACTCGATAGCTTTTTCCATCACTTCGACCGCTTCATCGAAACGGTCTGCGCCAAACGCAGCTCGAATCGTCATCGAGTAAATCGGGCCGTTTTCGATGCCATGCTCTATTAACGAGCGTCCCAAACGATACGCCTCGTCGTTCTTATCCTTTTTCTGGGCGTCATGTCCGCTCAAGATCACAAAGTTGACGGCGTCGGCATTGGCGCCGGGCGCTTCTTCAAACGCTTCAAAGGCGGCCTGCTTGATCTCTTCCATCATCACTTCGCCTTGATCAAGCGTTTCGTC
>JBITAD010000100.1:3652-4309 GCA_044439945.1 Blastopirellula sp. JB062 | reverse complement strand
GTGGCGGCACGACGTCGAGGCGAACACCGGGACCGCCGTGGTCACCGGCAGCGGAGCGGACCGGGTCGGAAAAACTGTCGCGCTGTATTTAGCGGAACGCGGCTATCGCATTGCGTTACACGCGAATCATTCGTTGCAACAAGCGGAAGAGACGGCCGCCAGTTTACGTGCGCAAGCGATCGAAGCGAAAGCGTTTCCCGCCGATCTGGAGGACGAAGCCGAGATTACGGCGATGTTCGAAGGCATCCATTTTTATTTCGGGCGAATCGACGTCTTGGTCAATACCGCCGCCATTTGGTCTCCTTTGCGGTTTGAAAAAATAACGGCTGCCGATCTGCGCAAGCAATTGAACGTTAATGCGGTCGGCACGTTTCTATGCGCGCAAGCGGCCGGCAAGCGAATGATCGATCAGCCGAAAGGGGGCGCGATTGTGAATATCGGCGATTGGGCGATAGAACGACCCTATCCTGATTACGCCTCCTATTTTCCGGCGAAAGGAGCGATCCCGACAATGACTCGCAGTCTGGCGGTCGAATTGTCGCAGCGTAATCCTGGTATCCGAGTCAATGCGATATTGCCGGGTCAAGTGATGCAACCGCCCGAAGCGGCGCCTGAGAAAATCGAACTCGACATAGCTCGAACGCTAGTGAAAAGGAA
>JBITAD010000100.1:416-3642 GCA_044439945.1 Blastopirellula sp. JB062 | reverse complement strand
GTGTTATTTTTGATCGAAAATCCGTTTGTTACCGGGGTGAGCTTGCCGGTCGACGGCGGGCGCACGATCTACGCCGGCAGCGAGTTTGACGCTAGCAGATCGCCAGATTGTGCTGGCTAAGGGCGATTTGCGCGAAAATCGGCGCTGCTTTCCTATCGCTATTCTCTTAGAATTCCGCACGATGCGACGATTGGGTCGCTCTTTCCCAACGGCTGCGGATACGACTCCCGCCGCGATTTCAGTGAGGCACTTCAATGCGAAAGCGAAACTTCCTACCTTGGCTTCCCACCCTGGCCGCTAGCGCCGCATCCTGCGCGTTGTTGAGTTTCTCCGGCTGCGGCGGCGAGACGGCGCCGCCTGCAAATGAGCCGGCGGCTTCTGCCAACGCTTCGGCGCCGGTCGCAGAAACGGCGCCCGAAAACGTTGCGGCGCAAGAACCGGCGCCCTCAAGCGACGCCGCCATGACTGACAATCCAGCCGCCGCCCCAGTCAGTAATCCGGCCGAGCAAGTCGCGGCGCAGCAATCCAACGAAGCGACGCCGCAAATGCCGCCTCCGATTTCGGCGGCTGAATTAGAAGCGAAAATCGATCTCAATAAGATCCCGCAAGACGATCCCGTCGCGCTTCTAACTTATATGAAAGAAAGCGGCGAAACCGAGTTTCCCAACAACGCTTCGCAAGAAGAATTGCATGCGTTCGCCAACAAGGTCTATACGAACATCATGGAGGCGTCCGATCGGTTGCTTGCCATCCCCAACGCAACGTCGGAACAGCGACGCGACGCCTTGCAGTTTAAGTTTCACGCTGTCGAAATATTGGCGTCGATCAATCCGGATCAAGCGGAAAAATTGATCGCAGATCGTACGGCGCTGGCGCAACAGTTAACCCAAGATCCTGATCGCATGGTTCGAACGTTCGCCATGCTATACATGTTTGAATACATGCTGCGAGACTTCGCCTCCGGTAAGCAAGATTTGGGCGGAATGGTCAAAGAAGACGCGTTGGCGATCATCGGAGATCCGGGCGCTTCAACTCAGCATTTGCAAGTTGCGATGAATGCGGCCAACGTCTTCGGCCAGATGGGGCACTCGGACGTCGCCGTCGAAATTTTGACGACCGCGCGACAGACCTTCGCCAAAAGCCAAAATGAAGAACTGGCGACCGCGTCAGCCGGTTTGGACGATCATATTTTGCAATGGAAAATCTTCGGGGCCATGATGGACGCCGCGAACGGGGACGATGTTCGCGGTCAAGAGATGTTACAACTGATGCAACAATTGGTCGATTCGTTCGGTCCTGAATCGCTCGAACCTGTTTCGACGATTCAAGGCATCGAACAGAAAATGGAAGAGTTCAACCGAGTTGAATTGGCCAAAGCGGTTAACGATTTGTTGCTGAAGAACTACAGCAACCATCCCAACAAAGAAGTCGCCGCCGCGATTCTTGAGAGCGCCACTAGCGCGAACAAACGCTTGGCTTTGATCGGCAATCCTTTGCCGCTGGTCGGCGCCAACTTAGACGGTTCGGCTTTTGACTGGTCGCAGTATCGTGGTCGATACGTCTTGATCGATTTTTGGGCGACTTGGTGCGGTCCTTGTTTGCAAGAGATTCCAAACATTCAACAGAACTTCGTGAAGTATCGCGAACGCGGCTTCGAGGTGGTCGGGGTCAACTTAGATGACGATCCGAAAGCTCTCGAACAATTTTTCGCCAAACGTACGTTGCCATGGACGACGATCGTTAGCAACGATCCGAATGCGACCGGATTTAACAACGTCAACGCGGTCCATTGCGGAGTCGACGGAATTCCGTTTTTGGTGTTGGTCGATCCCGAAGGAAAAGTGGTCGAGATCAATCCTCGCGGCGAACGTCTCGGCGAAGTGCTGGAGAGCATCTTCGCACAACAACCGCCGCCGACCGACGAAAACGCAGCCGCCGCGGCAGCAGCCAATCCGAAAGCAGGCGCCGCCCCAGTTCGTTAAGTTGCTTACAGTTCGTGTGCGTTCAAACAAAACGGAGCCTTTAACAGGCTCCGTTTTTCTTTTTTCGAAAGGCCGCTTGTCAGATCGACTACAATCAATGCGCCCCAATAGCGCCTAGAATGAATTTGACTGAATCGTTTTTCTTTGCATATGGAGCCGTCTCATGATGTTGATACGATCGTTTGTCGCACTTGGCTTGGCGTTGTCGGTTACGATCGCCGTTTCGGCCGAAGAGCTAAAGGTGGGGGCGGTCGCGCCCGAGTTTGAAGTGAAAACCTTTGACGGCGAGACGATCAAACTCGAAAACTTGCGAGGCCGGAAACTCGTCTTAGCGTTCAACAGAGCGCATTGGTGCCCTTATTGCATGAAGCAAATCAAAGACATTCAAACGAATTACGACAAGATAAAAAATGCAGGCGCCGAAGTGCTGGTCGTTTTTCGTGAAGAAGAAGATGGCGAAAGCGGTTTGCAGGAAGTCCGAAAAATCACAGGCGCCAAATTCTTGCTCGGTTTAGACTTAAACGCCGTCGAAACCAGCGAGTACAGCCAGAAAGGCTTTACTACCTACGTGATTGACGCCAAGGGAAAGATCGAGAGAGTCTTGCCGGGTACGAAACCGACTCGTCCGCTGAGCGACAAAATTCTTAACGCTCTGAAATAGCTCCGCGTTGAAATTGGCAATCGCCGAGCGCTACGAGCGAGGCGATTCGACCCCTGGCGGCGGAAACCACTGAACGATCGGCGGCGCGCTGCCTTCATAGTTTTTCATTTGCAACGTCGGCTTGACGTAATGTTCAGGCCGACGGCTGCCGGCGACGCGAAAGCTGTCTCCCTTTTGCAGAACGGGCCGCGTTTCCGGCGAATGCCCGAAAGGAAACTGATTGGTCATTTCGGCGATGATCCAGCGGGGCTCGCCGACTGCCGGCGTCAGGTAAACCTCGGGATAGCAGTGACCAGGCACCCAGACGGTACGCGCCGGAATCTTGGCCGCTCGGCATAGCGCGATAAATAACGCCGTCATCTCTTCGCAGTCGCCGCGACCGGAATCGAGCGCCGCGACGGCGCTTTCAAGCGGCCCGTTTTCGTATTGGATATGCTCGTGCACGTAATCGTAAAACGCGGCTAGTTTGTCCCAATCGGTTCCGCCGGGCGGCGTTAGCTGGGCGGACAATTTGGTGATCTTCGTATGATTGCTTTCGATCGCCGGGCTGGGGCTGAGATAAGTTCGCTGATTGCGATCAAGA
>JBITAD010000100.1:0-406 GCA_044439945.1 Blastopirellula sp. JB062 | reverse complement strand
ACTTCTCTGGCTGCGATGGGGGCGTGACCCCGCGACGTGCCACTTCATAAACCAACACCGCCTCGGCGTCTTCATGCGGCGATAACGCACGAATCAAGACGCGGGCTTGCTTCGTTTCGCCGACCATCTGAAACGTAACGTCCGATTCGCGAACGTTCTTTAATCGCTTGTCGACTAAGCGAACGGTTTGCTCGGGCCAATCCGTCGGTACCGGAAACGTCGCGACGATTCCTTGCGCCAGGCCGGAGACGTCGAGCTTAAAACCAACTTCGATTTGTTGTAGCGTGACGTTGTCGCCGGTCAACATTTTTCGCTCGCCTGAGCCTTCAAACTGGGCGAGCGCCGACGAACAGAGCGCGAGTCCGGTCGCGAGCGTGGCGATGCAGGAGGTGAGGAGGCGTCCGCC
>JBITAD010000099.1:0-4310 GCA_044439945.1 Blastopirellula sp. JB062 | reverse complement strand
GCGATACGCGACACTTTCGAGAAGTTCGCCCGCCGAGGCGGTTACCGTCGCTTCTATCTGATCCCAAGCCAGCGTCTCGTCGACAATCAAGTTCAAGTCGCGAGTCATCGCTGGATAGGTACTGAAATCAAAGTGCTGCGGAACGAGCACGGTCAATTGCTCTAAGACGCTCAAATCGAGTTCGGCGACGGTTGTCGGCTGCTGAAGCTCAAACTTCTTTTGCGCTGCCGCACTGAGCAGGCCAAGATAACCGAGCGTCCGACCGTCGACTTTCAACTCGCAAGCTTGCTCGACGTCGAGCAGCGGATCTGAAAAACGTGCCGCCGTCACGCGCACCGTCGGATTAAGCGATTGCGTTAGCGTTTCGATGACTCCCTTGAGTCCGCGAAAATCACGACCGCTGGTCATGCTGACGACATACCGTTCGTCCGGCAGATCATCTTTGCGCGGCAAATAAACCTTGGCGATTTCGTAAAGTTCGATCGGCGAGTTGTCAAACTTTTCATTCATCCGACGCGCGCCCAGCAAGCTGGGAAGCAGGCTCAAGCGCAGCCGATCTTCGCCGCGAACCATCGGAATCGTTACAGTTAACGCTTCGGCTTGGCTCCAACCGCGAAAAGCAGTTGACCATTCGTCGCTAACGACGCTGCGGGTAACGGCCTCGTTCATGCCGGCGGCGATCATCAACGAACGAACGCGGGCACGAACTCGGTCGGCGTCGCTTCGATGCGAAGCCGACATTTTCACCGCCGCATCTTGCGGGATCTTATCGTAACCATGAATCCGCGCAACTTCTTCGACCAGATCAATTTCGCGTTCAAGATCGCTTCGCCAACTTGGCGGAATCACCGTAATCTTTTGACTCGCCTCCGATTCGATTTCGTTGCCCAATCGCGACAAAATTCGCCGCACTTCTTCCGGCGGGGTCTCGATGCCCAAGATTCGTTTCAGCTGCCCTAATCGCAGGGTGACCGATTTACGCGGTTGCGGCTGCGAGCCGGCGTATATTGAGCCTTCAGCTAACTCGCCGCCCGCTAGATCTAAGATCATTTCGCAGCAACGGCGACTAGCCCAATCGATCATCTCGGGGTCGACCCCTCGCTCAAAACGATACGACGAGTCGCTTTTCAACTTTAATCTTCGCGAGGTCGTACGAACTGGCAGCGCGGCGAACTGCGCCGCTTCGATCAACAAATCGGTCGAAGCTTCGGTCACCTCCGAATCGGCGCCGCCCATGACGCCGGCGATTGCGACGGCGCCAACTTCGTCGGCGACGACATAGTCGCCCGGTTGCAGATCATACGTTTTGTGATCAATCGCCATAAACTTTTCGCCGGCGCGAGCTTGCCGCACGGTGACCCCGGCGCCATCGATCTTCGACAAATCGAACGCATGCAGCGGTTGTCCGATCTCCATCAACACGTAGTTGGTGACGTCGACGACGTTGTTGACGACGTTGATGCCGAGCGTCTCCAGCCGACGGGCTAGCCATTCGGGACTGGGACCAACCTTCGCCCCTTTAATCGCGCGGGCGACATATCGCGGGCAAAACGATTCGTCTTCGAGCGTAACGCGAAAATAATCGCTGATCGGCTGGCCGGTTCCATTGACCACCGCAGACGGAATTTGCAGATCAAGATCGAACAACACCGACGCTTCGCGGGCAATGCCGATATGCCCCAGCCAGTCAGGGCGATTGCTGGTCACTTCCAAATCAAGTTGGCGATCCTCGCCAACCGTTTCGGAACCGTCGTAATTGAGACCCGCCATCGTGACGCGGTCGCAGAATTCCGCTTCCGAAACGTCAAGCTGCAGATAATCGTTGAGCCACTTCCAGGAAACTAACATGGCCGGCTGAACTCTCCGCTCTTAAAACTGCGACAAGAATCGCACGTTGTTGTTGTACAAATGCCGAATATCGTTCACGCCATGGCGACGCATGCACAGCCGCTCGACGCCCAACCCAAAAGCGAAGCCCGTCACCGTTTCGGGATCGTAGCCGACCGCGCGCAAAACATTGGGATCGACCATGCCGGCACCGCCGAATTCAAGCCAACTGTCGTTCCATCGCATATCGACTTCGACGCTCGGCTCCGTAAACGGAAAAAACGAAGGGCGAAAGCGAATCTCGACGTCATGCCCCAGGTAAGTTTTGGCGAACAAATGCAGGACGCTTTTCAGATCGGCCATCGTCACGTCGGTATCGATCATCAAGCCTTCGATCTGATGGAACATCGCATAATGCGTCGCGTCGATCTCGTCAGGACGATATACGCGACCAAGCGATACGATGCGAACCGGCGGCTGCGAGTTCTCCATCACGCGAATCTGGACCGTACTGGTCTGACTGCGGAGCAGCATGTCGCCGCCGGCCGCTTTGGCCCCCGTACTTAGATAGAAGTTGTCGAGCGGATCCCGCGCCGGGTGCTCAAGGGGAATATTGAGCGCCTCGAAATTATGCCAGTCGTCTTCGATCTCCGGCCCTTCGACCGCCGAGAACCCAAGACGCCCCATAATGTCTTTCAATTCTTCGATCGTCTGCGTAATGGGGTGGACATGCCCCACCGCCAGCGACGTGCCGGGCAAACTGACGTCGAACGCTTCGGACGACGTGCCC
The DNA here is from genome assembly GCA_044439945.1 of Blastopirellula sp. JB062. Classification (GTDB taxonomy): domain Bacteria; phylum Planctomycetota; class Planctomycetia; order Pirellulales; family Pirellulaceae; genus Blastopirellula. The sequence goes on along the minus strand of JBITAD010000099.1, from coordinate 1,693 downwards.
CCGCCGCCTGATTGAGACAGCTTGTCGACGGCCGTTTCAAACAACGATTCGATCCGCCGCTTTACCTCGTTAAAGCGTTTGCCAGCGGCCGGCTTATCGTCTTTATCGACCTTGCCGAGCCCTTTTTGGGCCGACTTGAGCTTACCGCTCTTGGCGCCAAGAAATTCGACGCGAGCCGCTTCCAGCACTTCGCCGTCAAGCTTATCGACCGCTTCGTTAAATCGCTCGACGGCCGCATCGACCAGATGATCCAAATCGCGAATGAAATCGTTTAGCGACATCGCTCTCTCGCTCGCGGCATTTCCAGGAAAGGAAAAAAGCCGCCGAGATATCCCGGCGGCTCATGATGTTTCGGCTTCGATTGCACGCTGCGTGCGCCTTAGGCGGCCAGGGCGGATTTCACCAACTCGGTCACTTCGTCAAAGGCGCGCGGGTCGTGAATCGCCATTTCCGACAACGTCTTGCGATCAAGTTCGATACCCGCTTTGCGCAAACCGTAGATAAATTGGCTGTAGCGGACCCCTCGCTCGCGAGCGGCGGCGTTCAAGCGAATGATCCACAGCTTACGGAATTCGCGTTTACGAACCTTACGGTCGCGATAGGCGTAAACGCCTGCGCGGAGCAAGGTTTCTTTCACCGTACGCAGCAATTTGCCGCGACCGCCGCGGAAACCGCGGGCTTTTTTGAGCAATCGTTTTTTCGACTTGTGCCGTGCGGCGCCGTAAGTCGTTCTCATTTTGTCACCTCGTTTTGTCCACTAGGCCCCCCGCCAATTGTTGGCGAAGCGTTTTTGCCCGTGCACTGGGAATAAAGCAAACTCGAATCCACAATTCCGACGAGAATATCGCTAACTTAGTAGCTGTATCCGTTTAACGCTCGGGTCAGCATCACTTCATCTACCTCGGCGACCACGCGGGTGCCGCGCAGATTGCGCTTTCGCTTCTGGCTCATGCGCGAGGCCAAGTGGCTCGTGCCGCATTGGCGGTGCTTGACGTGTCCTTTGGCCGTCAGTCGGAACCGTTTCTTCGTTCCCTTGTGCGTCTTCATCTTTGGCATCGTTAGACCCACTCTCTCTACTGTAGGAAGGTTTCGAAACGGTCGAAAACCCAAGATTGTACGCCTTTTTAGGCTGGATCGTAAGGGGGACGCAAAAAAAACAAGGCAGGTTCAGTCGCGAGGCGAAAAGAACGCAATCCCTTTGTAGAAAACACCTTATGCATCTCCAATCTCAAGCTGAAGTCACTGCGCAATCCCGGAGTAGCCTCGCCGGCGAACCTTTGCGGCGAAATCTGCGCCATTCTCTGGCTAGTTGCGACTAGCCCCTTTTGAGATCGGCAGTAAAATGCAGACTCTAGGAAGCGCCGTTGCGACCACCTATCGCGGCGACAAAATGCTGAGGTTCAGTGCATCGTAAAGCCTTCTTCGCAACGCCCCCCCTGTCGGCGGTGCGTTTCTTAGATCGATTTCGGTTTTAGCCCCTGTTGAGGAAAATACGTGTCGGAGACGACTTCCCCCCGCAAACGCGATCATCAAACGAACGCCAGCAGTCTTGAACTGGCTCATGCGGCAGTTCAAGTGGCCGAAGATAATCGTGCGAAAAACATCGTCGTTCTCGACATGCGCAAATTGACGGCCGCGTTCGATTACTTTGTGATCGTCACCGGCGCCAGTCGTAGGCAATTGCACGCAATCA
>JBITAD010000098.1:874-4320 GCA_044439945.1 Blastopirellula sp. JB062 | reverse complement strand
CGGCGACACTTCGGCCAATTCGGCCGCCTTGATCACCTGTTGATACCACTCCGGATAATCATCGGCTCGGGTCGGAGAAATCGCATTTTTGGGAGCTTTGGCCATTTATCTGCTTCACCTTGCAATATGCTTTAACTGGTAAAGGTCGCATTCTAGGGGATTTAAGTTCGCGATGACAACGCGGCTTCGCATGCCGGCAAGCATGCGAATTGTCGCATTTCCGTATAAATGCCGCTCTTAAGAAGGGTTACGTCCTTGAAGGAATACGAGCCCCCCCCTAGAATCCTCCGGTTTTCTCTTGCGTTATTTGCGAATGAATCGCGACGACAAGATTGCACGGACGACCGCATTGAGTCAAAAAGGAGAGTTTTCTAATGACGCGACGCGAAATCGCCAGCTTGGGCGAGAATGAGAATATCGACGAGATCTACCTCGTTTCTAATAAGCAGCTACGCCCCAATCGCCAAGGCAACCTTTATCTGCAAATGCAGATCAGCGACAAAACGGGGCAAGTCAACGGCATGATGTGGAACGCCAACGACCATGTCTATCGCAAATTTGACGACGGCGACTACGTTCGTATTCAAGGAACGTCGCAGTTCTACAACGGCGCGATGCAAATCATCGTCAGCGGAATCGAACGCGTTGATCCCCAAGAAGTTGACGAGGCGCATTTCGTACAACTCGGCGGCGGCGAAATCGACCGTTTGCGCGGGCAACTCGCCGAAATGCTACGCGGCATGAGCAACCCGCACCTTCGTAACCTGGCCGAATGTTTTTTGATTGACGAAGAATTTATGCAGCGGTTTTGCCGCGCCCCGGCCGGCGTCAAAAATCATCACGCTTATCACGGCGGCCTGCTTGAGCATGTCGTGAACCTGATGAAGGTGACCCAAGCGATCGCGCCCTTCTATCCGCAAATCGACGCCGACTTGCTGCTGATCGGAGCGTTTACCCACGATCTCGGCAAAATTGACGAACTTACGTACGACAAAGGCTTCGCCTACAGCGACGAAGGTCAACTGATCGGCCATTTGGTCATGGGCGTCGCTCTGATCGAAGACAAAGCGCAACAGGCCGAAAAATTAGGAGGCGAACCGATCCCCAGCGAGCTGGTTTTGCGGGTCAAGCATATGGTCGTCAGCCACCATGGCAAGCTTGAATTCGGCAGCCCGAAAGTGCCGATGACGCTCGAAGCGCTCGCGCTCAATTACCTCGATACCCTCGACGCGCATGTGATCAGCTACGGCAAGCTGATTGAAGAAGACGTCAACACCGACAGCGCCTGGACCATCTTCCACTCGCCGATCGGCCGAAAATTGTACAAAGGAAATACGCGCAACTAACGCGGTCTTCGGCTCGCCCCCTCTTCTCTCGCGACGCCATCCAACTCTCCGCGAAACATGCCGGTTGCACGGCCGAATCAGGTTCGGTCGTTTTTTTATGCGCGAAGTTATCCACCGCAAAAAGCGATTCAAATTCGCCATAATCTATTACGACGCATGCGGTTATAAAAAATGCACTGCAAACTTGGGCGGCGCAGCGCCCCGACTTCTTGAAGAAGTCTACAAAATCCCTTTACCAGAGATTCACTCCACGTTCACGCGGTTCACGCGGTCTCAGACGAGACTAACCCCAAGTTGGCGACGACGCGGTTGACGGCGTCAGCGTCCGACTGACCTACCCCCGCAAAGCACCAAAGGCTGGGAGGGAACCCGCCGTGATTCGCGAAACCATGAAGAACAGCCGCGTACGCACGTTATTCATTAGCGACGTTCACTTGGGTTGCCGTTACGCTCGAGTCGAGCCGTTGCTTGACTTACTGAACCGGCACGATCCCGAATACGTTTATATCGTCGGCGATTTTATCGACGGCTGGCGGTTACGCAAACGTTGGCATTGGGAGCCGATCTACAACGCGATCTTAAGTCGTTTGTTCGACATGTCCGAAGCAGGCTCGCGAATCTGCTACGCCCCAGGCAACCATGACGACTTCCTACGCGATTTCCGCTTTAACTTCGGCTTTGTCGAGATCGCCGACGAATTTATCCATCGCTGCCCCCGCGGGCGTCGCTTTCTGGTCACCCATGGCGACAAATTTGATCAAGTCGAATCGAAAGCGAAGTGGCTTTCGGTCTGCGGTTCGTTCGCTTACGACTCGCTCTGCTGGCTTAATCAGCGTATCAATCATTGGCTCCGCTACTTCAAGATGCGCAGCTTGCCGCTTGCGGCCATGGTGAAAAAACGAGTCAAAGCGGCCGTCACTTTCGTCAGCGATTTTGAAACCAACTTGGTCAATCATGCTCGCGACCTGCAATGCAACGGGGTCGTCTGCGGGCACATTCATACGCCGGCTCTCGACCAACGCGACGACATCACCTATTGCAACACCGGCGATTGGATCGAAAACGCGACCGCCTTAGTGGAATACGAGGATGGCCGCCTTGAGATCGTCGACATGCAGCATGAAGAGAGCGAAGTTGCGATCGAAGACTCTTCCGAGTTCGTCTTAGAACAAGGGAAGATCTTGCGCAACATGCTGCTTGGTTCAGGACAACCGGCGCCCGCCGGCGTCTGAGCGTCGACCCGCTGAGGGGTTTCGCCCTTAGTTCGTCTCGACGACCAGGCGATCGGAGCGATAGAATTGGCGAGATCCGTTTTATTCTCTAAATAGATGAGACGACCCTTGGCAAAAATCATCTACAGCATGTCAGGCGAAGGACGCGGCCATGCCGCTCGCGTTCGCACGATGGTCGAACGTCTTCGACCGGAGCATGACCTGGTGCTGATGGCGCCCGATCAAGCGTACGAGTTTTTGGCGCCCATTTACAATGACAACGCCGAGACGCCCAACGTCGAAGTCCGTCGCATCCCCGGCCTGCGCTTTTATTACACGCGCGGCAGGCTAGACCTTTCAAAGTCGATCTATCGCGGGCTCGGCTTCATGGCGAAGTTGAACGGATTCGCCCGCGACATGGCCCAAACGCTCCGCCAAGAAGAGCCCGACTTGGTCGTGACCGATTTTGAGCCGATTTTGCCCAAAGCGGCTAGCAAGGTGGGCGTGCCTGTCGTCAGTCTGAACCACCAAGACTTCTTGCTCGCCTACGATCTATCGACCTTGCCGCGCGGGCTGCAGTGGTACGCCTGGATGATGGGATTCGTCGTCAGAGCGCACCATGTCGATCATGCCGAGACGATCGTTTCTTCGTTCTTTACCTCGCCGCTTCGGCCAGGCTGGGAGAACGTCACGCAAGTCGGCCCCCTGCTCCGCAAAGAATTAGAGCAAGCCAACACGAGCGAAGAGGGTTATTTGCTTTCGTACGTGCGCCGCTCGATGCCTCCCGAAGCGATCCAACTGCTCAAATCGTGCGACCGCGAAGTGCGGGTCTACGGATTAGGCAAGCGTCCTGATCAAGGCAACCTCCGCTTTTTCGACATTAGCGAAG
>JBITAD010000098.1:0-864 GCA_044439945.1 Blastopirellula sp. JB062 | reverse complement strand
AGCGAAGACGGATTCGTCCGCGACTTGGCAGGTTGCGACGCTATGGTGGGCGCCGCCGGCAATCAATCGCTGGGCGAAGCGATCTATCTGGGCAAGCCGGTCTTGGCGTTACCGGAAGAGTCGCACCACGAACAGATGATCAACTCTCACTTTTTACGACAAATGGGAGTCGGCGACTGGTCGACGATCGAAAGCTTCTCGAAAAAGCATCTCGCCAATTTCATGGAACGCCTGACAAGCTTCCGCGAAAACCTGCAAAACTTTCGCGGTCGCATTAACGGCAACCCCACGGCGCTGGCCGCCATTCAGCGTCATTTGCCTGCTTAGGCGAGAATCGGATGCAGCACTTCGCCCGCCACATCGGTTAGCCGAAAGCGGCGACCATTGTATTTGTAAGTGAGCTTCTCGTGATCGAGCCCTAGCAGATGCAAAATGGTCGCATGCAGATCGTTGACATGCACCTTGTCGATAGCGGCTTTGTAGCCGACTTCGTCCGATTCGCCGTAACTGACGCCCCCTTGCACGCCGCCGCCGGCCATCCAGGCGCTAAAGCAATGCGGGTTGTGATCGCGGCCCGGCTTTTTGCCGGTTTGGGCGATCGGCAAACGACCGAACTCGCCGCACCAAATCACCAACGTATCTTCTAGCAGGCCGCGCTGGTCCAAGTCGGTCAGTAAAGCGGCGATCGGCTGGTCGGTCTCGTCGGCAAACTGCCGATGGTTCCCTTCTATATCGATATGGCCGTCCCAACTGCGCTGGTTTTCCATTCCGCCTGAGTATATTTGAACGAAGCGAACGCCCCGCTCGACCATCCGTCGGGCCACGAGACATTGCTTGGCGAAATGACCGCATTTCTTTTAGATC
>JBITAD010000097.1:0-4324 GCA_044439945.1 Blastopirellula sp. JB062 | reverse complement strand
GAACGTCTGCCGTAACCGGCGGCAAGGCAATTTAAGCGTCGACGGGCGGTTGCGTGGGAACGCCCATGCTGGTTTTGCGCTGCGCCAAGTCGGCGAGCGATTCGTCGACGTCCGTTTTCGCAACCGCCGCTTTGCCGCGCATCGTCCAGTAGATATAGGTCGCGAAAGCCCCGATCAGCGTAAATGGCATCGCCATCATAAAGATGATGCTCCAGCCGTACGCGTTAACGTAACGCTCTCCAAAACCTGCTTTGCACGTCGGGCAAGCTTGTGCGACCGCCAGCAGCACCAAGACGATCATCAGCGATGCGCACGAAAACGTAATTCGTCGTACGTTCATAACAACTCGATCCTCGGCGCCGACCAGGCGGCGTCTACAAGCGGCGGATAGAACTGATACAGCATTAAATAAACGAAAACGCCGGTCACCGATACGTATAACCAGATCGGAAACGTCACTTTCGCTAGTTTACAGTGTACCGGTCGATTGTCACGCAAACCGTAATAAATCGTCGCTACGGCTAAAAACGGAACCGCAGCCGCCAGTACGATGTGCGTTAATAACACGACGTAGTAAACAATTCGTACCGCCGTCGGCGGATAACTCGGAAACGGCTTGCCGTGCCCCTCTAACAACGAATGGTAGGTCAAATAGCAAACTAAAAAGATGACCGACACGCCGAAGCATGACAGCATCGTCCACTTATGGGCGACCTCTTGCCCCCGTTTTATCTGCACGAACCCGAGTACCAACAGCACCGTCGCCAAGCCGTTGAGCGACGCGTTCACGTGCGGCAATATCTGCACCAAGTCCAACAGTCTTACTCCTGCGAGGCGGCGGTTTCGGCGGGCGGCGTCGCTTCAGCCGGCTCGCTCGCTGGCTCTGACTTTTCCGCTTCGGCGTTGGCCGGCTTTAAAACTTCGTCTAATTTCTTTCGCAACAACTTCGTCTGGACCGGATTAATCGCGACGTATGAGTCAATCACTTTCCCCTCGGGATCAACCAAATAAAGCTGTTCGCTATGCGTCTGCGGTTTGACGATCGCGTCAAAGAACTCGGCGCCGATCCGTTCGATATGCGGCAGGTCGCCGGTGCAAAAAAACCAATCGCCAGGCTTCGCTTCAAATCTCTCGGCGTAACCCGTCAGCACATTGGGCGTATCGTTGGCCGGGTCGCAAGTGATGCTGACAATTTTTAATCCGCGATCGGCGTACTCGGCCTGCAAGCGAGCGTTTTCAAGATTCAATAAGGTGCAGGTCGATGGGCACGACGAAAAAAAGAAACTGGCGATCCAATAGTCCCCTTTGAGCGATTTGCTGTCAAACGGCTTCCCGCTCCGTTCAGTCAGCGTGAACGAACTCATCGGTTCGACCGGTTTCTTTTCGGCGGTTTCCGCTGCAGGCTTAGACTCTTCCGCCAGTAACTCTTTGATCAACTTGCGCGCCGCTTGAAAGTCCGACGTTTGCGTCGCCAAAAAACTACCCCGCAGTTTGCCGTTGCGATCGACGATCAACATCCGCTCGCTATGCGTTTGCTTGGCGAAACCGACGCGAAACTGCTTTTCCGATATCTCTTGAATCGTCGCGACGTCGCCGGTCAAAAACGTCCATTGCTGCGGATCCGCTTCGAACATTTTGGCGTACTTGGTCAGCACTTCAGGCGTATCGTTGGCCGGGTCGCAAGTGATGCTGACGAACCGAACGCCGTCTTCCTCAAACTCTTCGGCTAACGCCGCGACTTGTTGATTCAACAAACGGCAAATCGACGGACACGCCGTAAAGAAAAAACTGCCGACCCAAACCTCCCCTTTCAACTCGTCTGAATTAAAAGGCTCGCCGCTCGAATCAATTAGCTCAAAGCTGCCGACATATGCGTCTTCCGGCACCGTCACATTTTTCGTCGGCTGATCAACGTCATGCATGGCGTCGTTGCGACTGGCGGCGTTGGCGGCGAACCATACCATCATGCCGCCGATCAACACGAACATCAAAGCGAAAAAAAAGGCGAGCGATTTATTCATTAGGCATCTCCACTTCTCGGTTCCGCCGCGGCCCAACAGGCCCAGCCGAGCATGAATCCGGCGAATGCGATCGTCACGATCACGCTCGCCAGGGGACTAGGCGACCAATAGGCTTCGACCGGAAGCCCTCGCCCGGGGAGAGGCGCATCGCCGCCCATCCCCCAGTACATTATCTCTCGCAGCGCTGCAATTGCGTAGGTCACCGGATTCAATCGCATCACCCAATGCATCGCCAATTGACTAAGCGACGAGTGCGAATCGACGAACGGGACCGGAAAAAAAGCGCCCGACAACAACCACAGCGGCATCAACAGCAAATTCATCACCGCATGAAACCCTTGCGTCGACTCCATCCGCCAGGCGAGCAAAAATCCTAACGAAGTTAAGCCGATGCCGACAATTAGGAGAAAGACCGCCATCACCACAAAGTTGAGCGGTCCCAAATTGACGTCCAAGGTCAGCGCCAGCAGCAAAAACAAGACGCCTTGCAGCGTCGCCAACAGCGCTCCGCCCATCACTTTTCCCAGCACCATCGACCACCGCGGAATCGGCGCCGCCAAGACCGATTGCAGAAACCCCTCGTTGCGATCCTCGATAATCGAAATCGTCGCAAAGATAGCGGTAAACAACACAATCAACATCAGCGTTCCGGAAAAATAATATTCCAAAAAGCTGACCCCCGCCGCAGTCGCCGCGCCGGGCAACTGAAAGGTGCGGCTCATGCCGGCGCCGAACAACAGCCAAAATAAGAGCGGTTGGCCGATCGCGCCGATAATACGATTGCGCTGTCGCAAGAATCGTACGATCTCGCGACGGCAAAGCGATACGGCGGCTAGCAGCGGCTTCGGCTCGATCAGAGTCGCGGACTCGTTAGACATCTTCCGCCTCCATGCGCCAAAACTGGCGTCCCGTCTTGTCGATAAAGACATCTTCCAGCGTCGGTTTCCCCAAGGTAAGCGATTCGACTTGATCTCCTAGCGATTGCATGATTCGCGGCGTTAACTGCGATGCGTCAGGCGACTCGAATCGCACCGCATTCTCCATTACGCGAACGTCCTCTGAGACGAGTTGTCGCAATTGTTCCGCCAATCGCTCGACCGAGCCGCGCGTCGTGATCGTGACCGAGTCGCCTCCAACCGACGCTTTCAGCGCGTCAGGGCGATCTAGCGCGACCAAACTTCCTTGATCCAAAATCGCAATGCGATCCGCTTTCTCCGCTTCTTCCAGCAGATGGGTCGTCAATACGACCGTTACCCCCTGCTCCGCTCGGATGCGTTGCAAATATTCCCACAAACTGCTGCGAGCGCCCGGATCAAGCCCCGTGCTCGGTTCGTCCAACAGCAACAACTGAGGCCGATGAATCATTCCTTTCGCCAACTCGACTCGCCGCCGCAATCCGCCTGATAATTGATCGACAAGATCGCCGGCGCGGTCGATCACTCCTAGCTGCCGCATCATCCGATCTTCGGCTTCGCTTGCCGCGGAACCTTGCAGACCGTACAGCGCCGACTGTTGCCGCATGTTCTCGGCGACGGTTAACTTTTTATCGAGACTGGGCGATTGAAACACCACCCCAATCCGGCGGCGCACCTCGGTACGCTGCGTCGCAAGATCGTAACCCAACAGGTCAATCTCGCCGGTTTGCAGCGGCGCTAACGTCGAAAGCAAACGAAACAACGTCGTCTTTCCGCCGCCGTTGGGCCCCAGAAAGACGAAAATCTCGCCTGCTTCGATCTGCAAAGACAGATCGTTCAGCGCAAGTCTCGAGCCGTAACGGTACGAGACCTTCTTAATCGCAACGGAGACTGCAGCCATCCTTAATGTCCAGGCTGCGGCGCTGCATGAGCGCTATCGACGGGATGCGTCTCTTGCTCGATCGGTTCAGGCGTATGATTCCAGCGATGGCTGCTGTAGTGCGAAGTCCGATAACCGATGTCGGGGATCAGCATGCAAACCAAAAAGATCGACATCATCGCGGCCGGTACGGTCAGCACCCATTTCCAATTGGCTTCCCAGATCAAGTGCATAAAAAAGGCCATGACCAACAGGGCCTTGCTGCACGAGACCGCCATCATAAAAGCTCGGCTGACGCTTACCGGAATCGTGTTGTGCCACATTTCGAAATAAGTCAAGAACGAGCACAAAGTCAGCCCGCACAACGCCGCAAAGACGAGCCAATACTTGCCGGTACCGCCATGGTCATGTTCATGATCTGCATGGTCATGCGAGTCCGCGTTTTCGGTGGTCGACATTGTCAAAAACTTCCTCAACGCGAGTTAAAACAGGTAAAGGATCGGGAACAG
>JBITAD010000096.1:0-4326 GCA_044439945.1 Blastopirellula sp. JB062 | reverse complement strand
GACTGGTCGGGCGAACTCGAATTGGGCGTCAAAAACCCGGTAAACGTCTGCCCTCCTTTGGCATAAGTGATTTCGCTAACGATCAGGTTGTTGTCCGTCTGGTCCGAACTCATCACTTCGCTGGTCATCAGCGTGTTCGACAATCCGTCGGTAATCGCGCTAAAGGGTTGCCCATCGCCTTGCTTAAACGGGGCGCCTAGAAAATCGATCCCGTCTTTCGTTTGTTGACCATACGTAGTATTGCCGAAGTTTACGACATAGCTGCCGGTCCAGGTTGAGTAGTTCGCTTCGGCGCTGGTCCCAAGACAGGTCTTGATCATCTTGTCGGAAGGACAGCCGAACATCTCGACTTTGACCTGTCGAGCAGCCGAATTGTGACTTGTGCCGGCCCAAGGTCGGTTGTGATTAATCAGGTCATGGAGCGAGGATTGCTCGAGAAAGGGCAAAATCATGAGATACCAAGATCCGTGGTCGATCCAGGAGACGCCGGAGACGGGATCGGCAGGACCGGTTCCGCCGCCAGAGTTGCCGATCATCCGCGAACCTGGAACTAACGTTCGATGCGTGTCGTGATAATTATGCATCGCCAACGCGAACTGCTTTTGCTGGTTCGTGCATTGCATGCGCCGCGCCGCCTCGCGGGCCTGCTGCACGGCGGGCAATAACAAGGCGATCAATACGCCGATAATGGCGATAACGACCAACAGTTCGACAAGGGTGAAGCCTTTGTGCGGTTGCAATCTCATACGTAATATTCCGAAGCTAATTAGAGAAAAGATGCATGAATCAGCGCGTCTCGCCTCCCTGGCAGAGTGACGAAAACAATAAATAGGAATATCCTTATTTTCCTTGCGGCCGAGGCCTCCGCCATTGCTAATATTTGTCAATTTATTGCGTGATTTCGTCACCTTGCGTTATAACGAAATGGATGAATAGCCAGTTGCAAGTTGCGATTTTGGTCGAAACCTCTCGGGGGCACGGCCGACAAATTATTGAGGGAATCGCTCAATATTCGGCCGAACATGGCCCCTGGTCGATTCGTCTCGATCCGCGCAACTTAAACGATCCTCCGCCGCGTTGGCTGAAGAATTGGCGCGGCGACGGCATAATTGTGCGGTGCGAGTCGGTTGCGATGGCCAATTCGGTTTTGGCGACCGGCCTGCCGACGATCGACGTACGCGGGGGAGTTCCCGAAGCGAACATCCCGCTGGTGGGCGTCGATAACGACGCAATCATCGACGCTTCGTTCGAGCATTTGCAGGAACGGGGCTTTCGCCAGATCGCTTGGTGCGATTTTATTGGGCATCGACGAAGTTGGATCTCACAGCGACGTGATCGACTGCTGCAACGGGCTGCGGACGCCGGCATGACGTGCCACGTTTTTCCGGTCAAGCGCGGGGCCTACAAACATGCGACCCGCTCGCATCGCGAGATGAACGCGCTGAAAGAGTGGCTCGCCCAACTGCCGCGACCGGTCGCCGTTCTAGCGACTGACGACGAACAAGCTCACGTGGTGCTCGACGCCGCCCAGCAATTAAGTTTGCGCGTGCCTGACGAAGTCGCCGTGCTAGGCATCGATAACGACGAAATTTTTTGCCGCGTCTCTAGCCCGCCGCTCAGCAGCGTCGACGTGAACACGAACGCCGTCGGCTACAAAGCGGCCGAAATGCTGCACCGCATCATCCAGGGACGTCAAATCCCCGCACGTACGTTGCTGCCGCCGCGCGGAGTCGTAACTCGGCAATCCTCGGACGTCGTCGCCGTCGAAAACCGTGAAGCGGCCGCCGCGATTCGGTACATTCGCGAAAACGCTTGTCAGCCGGTTCAAGCCGCGCAGGTCGCGCGGGCGCTTTCGATCTCGAGGAGCACGCTCGATCGGCTTCTGCTAGCGGCGATTCAGTTATCGGCCACCGAGGCGATCATGCAGGTTCGTCTTTCGCACGTTAAATCAGATCTCACCAGCACGGATCTGCCGCTGACGGCGATCGCGACGCGAGCCGGGTTCGCTTCGGTGCATCATTTGGCCAATCTTTTCCGCAAGCGGGTGGGAGTCACGCCGGGGCTTTATCGCAAACAGATGCGAGCGTAATACGCGTCTCGTCGGGCGAGCGAGTCCTCAACCGACGCTTATTCCCTTATACTTTTCGCTTGCCATTGGCAATGCGCGTCCCCTCCAACCGCTTCCGCCGTCAAGCTTGCCCAAACTCATGGATGAAGAACAAGAGACGATCGCCTACCACGAATCGGGTCATGCGCTAATGGCCCAACTGGTCGGCGCCAGGGTTCGACGAATCACGATCGAGCCGGAAGATGACGACGGTCCGCAGCGATTTGGCGACGCCCAGATCGAATGGCGATTGTCGCAGTTCAGCCCGAAACGGCGACAAGAGAAAATGGCGCTTGTCGCGCTGGCGGGTCCGGTCGCCGAAATGATCTATCGCGGCGAACCGTTTCACCCGGGGCATGTGGCCGAATGGGCCGACGACTGGCGAGCCGCGTGGGAAGCGGCGACCCCGCTTTTTCGAGATCAGAAAAAACGTCTTCGTTATCTGGAAGAAGCGACCCGTCAACTGCACCAACTGCTTGAGGCGGACAACCATTGGGCGGCCTTGGCTGCGATCGCCGACAATTTGGTCGCCTACGAAACGCTTGAGGGAGAGCAGGTCGAAGAGATCGTCGCCGGCTGGCTAGGATAAAGCGGCTTGGTTATTTGACCGTGCCAGCGCGGCGCTCCGTGATTTCGATCGCTTTGAGCAGCCCTCGAGCTTTGTTGAGCGTTTCTTGATATTCGCTGCTGGGGACGCTATCGGCCACCAGGCCGGCGCCGGCTTGCACATAAGCGACGCCGTTTTGAATGACGATCGTCCGCAGAGCGATGCAAGTGTCCATGTTGCCGCCGTAATCGACGTAGCCGACGGCGCCGGCGTACGGTCCGCGGCGGCGCGTCTCGAATTCGTCGATAATCTCCATCGCACGCACCTTGGGCGCGCCAGAGACGGTGCCGGCCGGCAAGCAAGCCGCCAAGGCGTCGAACGCATCGCAATCGTCGCGCAGTTGCGCGGTCACGTTCGACGTGATATGCATCACATGGCTGTAACGTTCGATCACCATGACGTCGGCAAGTTCGACGCTCCGATACTTGGCGACCCGGCCGACGTCGTTGCGCCCCAAATCGACCAACATCACATGCTCGGCGCGTTCTTTCGGATCGGCCAGCAGTTCGGCGGCTAAGGCGTCGTCTTCTTCGCTATTCTTGCCGCGCGGCCGGGTACCGGCCAAAGGCCGAACGGTGACTTCGCCGTCGACGACGCGCACCATGATCTCGGGCGAACTGCCGACCAAGGTCGTTTCGGCGGTCCGCAAAAAAAACATAAACGGACTTGGATTGACGATTCGCAACGTGCGATAAATCTCAAACGGGTCGCAACTGATTGCAGTATGTAACCGTTGGCTTAATACGACCTGAAAGATATCGCCGGCCCGAATATATTCGACGCAGTTGCGGACGGCGTTTTCAAACTCGTCTTGCGTCAGGTTCGACTCATAGGCGAGGGTGACGGGCCCGCTGGTATCAATATCGGTCGGGGCTAGCTGCGCGTCGAAGGTCGACAGTTTTTCGACGATTCGGTCGATTTCGCCGCAAGCCTCATCGTAGGTGCGGCGGATCGCGGCCTGTCGCTTGTCGTCGCAACGAGCGAGCACGATCACCGAGACCGTTTTGGAGACGTTATCGAAGACGACCAAACGGTGATAAAACGCGAAAGAAAGATCGGGCAATCCGCGATCGTCTTGAGGGGCGTTGGGCAGATTTTCGACATACCGAATTACGTCGTAACCGGCATATCCGATGGCGCCGCCCGTAAACGGAGGCAACCCCTCTACGTGGGCGACTCGAACGTTGGCCAAGCGTCGTCGAAGTTCTTCGAGCGGATTTTCGCAGGCAAATTTTTCGATTTTGTCGCCGGCGGTGACGGTGACCTCGCTACGTGTCGCGGCTAAATGGTAATCGGGGTCAAACCCTAAAAAACTATATCGGCCGATCTTTTCGCCGCCGATGACGCTCTCGAACAAGCAGGCGGCTCGACCGTCGTCTAGCTTGTGAAAGGCTGATACCGGGGTCAACGAATCGCTAATCAACTGCCGAAAAACAGGGACCAGATCATGGTCGGCGGCCAGTTTGGCGAATTGGGCAAAGCTAGGTGAATGCGGCATCAGTTTATTGGGCGGCGCTGACGGCCGAGAATTGGTGATAGCAAAGAGACCATTCGGGCAGCGTCCAAGCCAAGCAAGGGTGCGGCCTAGCGGCAATGACGCCGCGACGGTAAG
>JBITAD010000095.1:929-4339 GCA_044439945.1 Blastopirellula sp. JB062 | reverse complement strand
TTGCAACTCGTGAGAAGAACCGGTCGCCGTGCAAGGCGCCTTGTCGAAGGTGGTCGTTTTGCACGAATAGTTACGGTCGGCAACGGTCGAGTTGGGCGATTCCAAAGCCGTAAAGCCGTAGGCGCCCCAAGGCGCGCCCCCCCAATAACCGCCTCCTTCGCCCCAGCCGCCCGAGTTCGGGCGTTTGATCGTTTCGCCCATCAGCAACGTGTTCGAGCTGCCGTCGACGATATCGCGAAAACCGTTTTTCGACGCGTGATAAAAAATGCCGTCGAGCGTGTTCGCGCGATGCATTTGATCGTCGCCGGTGCAGACGACGTAATTGCCTTGAAAACCGTCGCCTCCGTTGCCGCCGGTCGCGTCGCTATTGGCTTCCGAAGGGCAGAGCAAACCTTCGACCACGATGCTTTGGATTTCGTCAGGCACATAGTGGGTGTAATCTGACGTATCGGCTTGATACAGGTCATAGAGCCCGTTTTGCTCGATAAACGGCAGGATCGCCTGCATCCAGCAAGTACGACGATGCGTGGACATATCGGGGAGATCGCCGATAAAGCCGCTGGGGAAGGTTTTGTAGGTGTCGTGATAATTATGCATCGCCAAGCCGAGCTGCTTCATGTTGTTCGAGCACGACATCCGCCGCGCCGCTTCGCGCGCTTGTTGCACGGCCGGCAGCAGCAACGCAATCAAGACTCCGATGATCGCGATGACCACCAGCAGTTCGACCAAGGTGAAAGCCTTACGGCGATTCAGCAATTTCATACAAAACCTTCTAGGCAGGAATCAAAAGGTAGGGAAAATTTGATTCCCTATTATGGAACAAAACGTACCATCTTTGCTTCCCATTTCGTTGCCGGAGAACGTCGCCGTTGCGCCGCCGCACCCCCATACGTGTCGGAAAATGAGAGCAAAATGGCCAAATGCGATATCACGCGAGATCAAATGGCGATGAAGCGAACGCGAAGATTGCGCAATAAAAATAATTGCACGCCCGGTTCGAACAAAAAAAAGAGCCGCACGTGACGTGCGGCTCTTGCGGTCGGCTCGGCGTCGCGCGAAGGCGACGCTAGTCGATTAATACATGTCGTGATCGCCGCCGTGTCCGGCTTTGCCTTCTTTCTTCGGCTTTTCGGCGATCAGCGCGTCGCTGGTCAACAGCAAGGTCGCCACGCTGGCCGAGTTGGCCAAGGCGGTCTTGGTAACGCGAGCCGGGTCGATCACGCCCGCTTTGACCAGATCTTCGTAGGTGTCGGTCAACGCGTTGTACCCGCTGTTGCCTTTGCCTTCGAGAACCTTTTCGCAGACGATGCTGCCGTCTTTGCCGGCGTTGTTCGAGATCGTCGTAATCGGGGCGCGGCAAGCGCGAATCACGATGTTGTAGCCGATCTCTTCGTCGTGGCTCAGGTCTTTGGCTTTCACCTCGGAAGAAGCGCGAAGCAAAGCGACCCCGCCGCCCGGCAAGATGCCTTCGGCAGCCGCGGCGCGCGTGGCGTGCAGCGCGTCTTCGACGCGTGCTTTCTTCTCTTTCATTTCGCTTTCGGTCGCGGCGCCGACGTTGACCTTGGCCACGCCGCCGGCCAATTTGGCCAACCGCTCTTCCAGCTTCTCTTTGTCATAGTCGCTGGTCGACTTGTCGATCTCGCGACGAATCTGGGTGATGCGATCCTTGATGTTCTGGGTCGAACCGGCGCCTTCGATAATCGTCGTGTTGTCTTTGTCGACGATCACCTTTTTGGCGCGGCCCAGTTCGGCCAGACCCAAGCTTTCGAGCTTGATGCCCAAGCTTTCGAAGATCGCGGTGCCGCCGGTCAAGATCGCAATGTCTTCCATCATCGCCTTACGACGATCGCCGTAGCCCGGGGCTTTGACGGCACAGCACTTGAACGTGCCGCGCAGACGGTTGATGACCAACGTGGCCAGCGCTTCGCCTTCGATGTCTTCGGCGATGATCAACAACGGCTTGCTTTGCTGAACGACCGCTTCCAAAACCGGAACCAGATCTTTGATGTTCGAGATTTTCTTCTCGAAAACCAAGACGTAAGCGTCTTCCAACACGCATTGCATCGTCGCCGGTTCGCTCACGAAGTAAGGCGAGAGATACCCGCGATCGAACTGCATGCCTTCGACCCATTCGACTTCGGTCGCCAGGCTCTTGCCTTCGTCGACGGTGATGACCCCGTCTTTACCGACCTTTTCCATCGCGTCGGCCAGCAATTGACCGATCTCGCGATCGTTGTTGGCCGCGATGCAGCCGACGTTGGCCATCTCTTCCTTCTTTTTGATCGGAATCGACATTCCGTTCAATTTTTCGGTGATGTCGGCGACCGCCTTTTCGATGCCCGCTTTCATGTGAATCGGGTTGACGCCCGAGACGACCGCTCGCAAACCTTCGTTGAAGATCGCTTCGGCCATCAAGGTCGCCGTGGTGGTGCCGTCGCCGGCGACGTCGCTCGTTTTGCTGGCGACTTCGCGGACCATCTGGGCGCCCATGTTCTCATAGACGTCTTCCAGCTCGATCTCTTTGGCGACGGTCACGCCGTCTTTGGTCACGGTCGGGCTGCCGAAGCTTTTCTGCAGAATGACGTTGCGGCCTTTCGGGCCCAGCGTCGTCTTTACCGCTTTGGCCAATTTCGAAACGCCGCGGCGAATCGCTTCGCGGGCTTCCTGGTCAAACGCAATCATTTTCGCCATGAAAGTTTACTCCTGTAAGGATTTGCTTGTACGGGTGAGATCGGTGCGAAGCCTGATTAGTCCAGCAGCACGGCTTGGATGTCGTCTTCGCGGATCAAGATGACTTCTTCGTCGCCGATCTGGAACGTCTCGCTGCCGGCGTAACGGCCGAACACGACCCGATCGCCTTCGGCGACTTGCAGCGGGGCGCGGGTGCCGTCGTCGAGCAAACGTCCGTTGCCGACGCTCACGACCACGCCGCGCGACGGCTTGTCTTGGGCGGCGCCCGGCAGAACGATGCCGCCGGCGGTCATTTCTTCGCTTTCGTCACGCTTCACGACCACTCGGTCGCCAAGGGGTTGGAGACGGGGCTGGGAAGCAGTTTTCTTTTTCGTCGCGGTCGCCATTCGTCGATTTCCTCCGAGAATGATCCTGGTTTGAGGAACATGTGGATATGCCGATGCCGGAGGCCAAAAGGCGCACCGGCTGCCAATCTTGCGGAATTCCAAGATGATGCACCCAATACAGCAACCGCTGTGCCAACCAAATCAGTCGCGTCGTAAGTCGTTATTTCACAACAGGCTTCGCAATTGGTCACTTGGGCCGATCGCCCCCAGGACCTGCGGTCTGCCAAACTGACAGCAGCGCCGGAAAAGAAGGTCAGGCCCCAAATTCGGTCATTCCCCCCCGGCGGGGCTAAATAGAAAAAGGGACCGCGAGAAAAGCGGTCCCTTGGGCGT
>JBITAD010000095.1:0-919 GCA_044439945.1 Blastopirellula sp. JB062 | reverse complement strand
AAAACATGCCGCAACGGCAACGATCGAGCGGCAGTTATCTCAAAAAGAACGAGGCCGCGAAATTAATGACGAAACAAGTCGTCCAAATCCCCATGATTTGTCGCGTTTGCAGTTTGTCCGCTTTGACCCAGCCCATGATGAACGCGATCAAAACTCCCAGACCCGCACAGAACATCGTCGCCAAGCAAACGATGCCCAGGGTGACTTCATCACTCTGAAACATCTTGATGATGACCATCACAAAGCACCCAAGCGCGATGATCGAGCAGACCCCGACCACAAACAGCATAATCATTGCCAGCATGAAAATTCCCCCTAACGAAAATGTTTACCCCTGCAACTGCCGCTCAATATATCGGGGCAAGATCCTAGCACCTAGCGAAAAAAGGGGGGGATTTCTTGAGAATCGTCGATTCCAGTGCGTAAAAACCGAGTTGTGCGGAAATCGCGAGTCGGGACGCGATTTACGGGTTTTTCCGATACGCTTCGGCGGGATCGACAAGCCGTTCTCCCACCACTTTCGACTCGGTCGGCGTCACCTGGCAAAAGAAGCAGGTACGGTACCCTTCATGGCATGCGGCGCCTTCTTGTCGCACTTTTAGCAGTACGGTGTCGGCGTCGCAATCGACGAAGATCGCCTCGACCGTTTGCACGTGCCCGCTCTCTTCTCCTTTGCGCCACAATTTGCCGCGGCTGCGGCTGTAATAGACGGCTCGCCCGGTCGTAAGGGTCTCGTGAAACGCTTCGGGGTTCATCCAGGCCATCATCAACACGTCGCCGTTTTCGGCGTCTTGAGCGATCGCGGGGACAAGGCCTCCCGCTTTGGCGAAATCGGGCTGACGAGGAAGTTCGGTCGACATAAGGCTGGCATGCTGCTTTCGAGAAACGTAACGACGTAGCTTCAGTTTGCGTCGATCAG
>JBITAD010000094.1:0-4307 GCA_044439945.1 Blastopirellula sp. JB062 | reverse complement strand
GGCAATACGGTGGTGCTGGTCGAGCACGAAGAATCGATGATTCGCCGCGCAGACGAAATCATCGAATTCGGCCCCGGAGCCGGGGAGCGCGGTGGAGAAATTATTTTCCAAGGA
Source organism: Blastopirellula sp. JB062 (assembly GCA_044439945.1). Classification (GTDB taxonomy): domain Bacteria; phylum Planctomycetota; class Planctomycetia; order Pirellulales; family Pirellulaceae; genus Blastopirellula. The sequence goes on along the minus strand of JBITAD010000094.1, from coordinate 4,193 downwards.
ACGTCGGAAGAGTTGCTCGCATCCGATGAAACGTTAACCGGCGACTATTTGATGGGACGCCGGAAGGTAATCCATCTCGAAAAACGGCGTGAAACGACCCACGGTCGCGTACGAATCAAAGGGGCTCGCGGCAACAACCTAAAAAACATCGAGGTCGAATTTCCCCTCGGCGTACTTTGCGTCGTGACCGGCGTGAGCGGCGCCGGTAAAAGTACGCTAGTCGATAATACGCTTTACCCGGCGCTATGCCGCCGCAAACGCAAAGAAGCGCCCAAACCGCTCGACTGCGACGACGTCTTCGGCGACGGCCAGATTGACGACGTCGTCTTAGTCGATCAAAGCCCGATCGGCCGCTCGCCTCGCTCGAATCCGGTCACCTACATCAAGGCGTTTGACGAGATCCGGGCCGTTTTCGCCGCGACCGTTCACGCTCGTACGCACAACTTTACGGCTAGTCATTTCAGCTTTAACGTCAAAGGCGGACGTTGCGACGGTTGCGACGGCGACGGTCATATCGCCATTGATATGCAATTTTTGGCTGACGTTTATATGAAGTGCCCCGAATGCAAAGGGCGGCGATACAAGAAGGACGTTTTAGAAGTCGAGTACCGCGGCAAGAACATCGCCGAAGTCCTGAACATGACGATTCGCGAAGCGTTCGTCTTCTTCCGAGGTCAGCCCAAAGTGCAAGCCAAGCTTCAACGCTTAATCGACGTCGGCCTCGATTATTTACGTCTTGGGCAACCCGCTAACACCCTCTCAGCCGGCGAAGCCCAACGTTTGAAACTGGCCGGCTATCTGGCTTCGTCCAAACGAGGACGCACCCTCTTTTTACTCGACGAACCGACCACCGGCCTTCATTTCGCCGACATCGCCCAATTGCTCGACTGTTTCAACTCGTTGTTACAAGTCGGTCACTCGCTGATCGTCGTCGAACACAACCTGCACATGATGATGGCGGCCGACTACATTATCGACATGGGCCCCGGCGCCGCGGACGAAGGGGGCGAAGTCGTCGCCGTCGGCACGCCTGAAGAAATTGCCGAAAACAATAACTCCCGCACCGGCCAGGCTTTGGCCGAAGCGTTACTATCGCGTTCGGGCGTCCGAATCGCCCCCAAAGAATAGAGTCGAGATGACTCCTGCTCTCTCCGTTACTCCCTGGACGATTCTCCAAGGCGCCACCTCCGAGGCTCGCGTCGAACTCTGGATCGACGGTCCGATCGACAAAGCCGCGCAAATCGAAGGACCGATCAACGCGTTCGCCCAAACCCTCACCGCTAAATATCGAGTCGAAAAAGCGAGCGGCGGTCCTGCTCCTTATCGAGCGATCCTGCCCGAACCGAACTTCTGGACTCCGCGATCGCCCGCTTGCTATCGCCTGAGCGGCGCCCCGAATCCGTTCGGATTGCGCGATCTGCATGTGCATGGTCCGCATTTACGGCTCGAAGATCATCGCTTCGTTCTTCGCGCAGCGGCCGCAGACGCTCATCAACTTGCAAACCTCGCCCCTTGGCGCGCCGCCGGATTGGCCGCGATCACGGCCAATCCCGCTCAAGAGCTTTGCCTACGAGCGCTGCACGCCGGAGTTTATCTAATCGCCGATCTCTCCGACTTGCCGCCTAACGAGATTGCCGACCAAATCGCCAGGGTAGGAGCCTGGGCTTCGGTTGCGACCGCCATCCTACCGGGCGGCATTCGCTTAGATCGCAAACAACGACTCGCTCCTCATTTGCCGCTGGCTTGCCTGAGCGAAGAAGAGCGTCCGCCTTGGGCCGATTTGGCGATCAGTTGCCTGAAAGCAAACGCCGCATTGGCGACTCCCAGTAGTACGCAACCCGAGATTCTGTGGCGATGCCAAGCGGCGCTCGCCGAGTCGCCCGCCGACTTACGCATCGAATGCGATCGCCTTCAAGCCGAAGTCGTTGGAGCGTCGAACTTTAGCGGACTATGGGTCGGGAGCGTGCGATGAATGACAATGCCGCCGATACGCCAGACCGATATGCCCGCCAAGTCGCCTATTCCGCGATCGGAGCGGAAGGACAAGCGAAACTTGCCGTCAGCACGGCCTTGGTCGTTGGGTTGGGCGCCCTGGGCAGCGTCATTGCCGAAACGCTCGCCCGGGCAGGCGTCGGCCGCTTGCGACTGGTCGATCGCGACTTTCTGGAATGGAACAACCTTCAACGGCAAGTGCTATACGCCGAGCAAGACGTACGCGACGGGCTGCCCAAAGCGATCGCAGCCGAGAAACGATTGCAAGCCGTTAATTCGGAAATCGCCATCGAATCGATCGTCGCCGACGTCGACTACCGCAATATCGAAGAGTTGGCCGGCGACGTCGACGTTATCGTGGACGGAACCGATAACTTTGGCGTTCGCTTTTTGCTAAACGACGCATCTCTAAAGCTAGGCGTACCTTGGATCTACGGCGGTTGCGTCGGAGCTGAAGGGCGCATGATGACAATTTTGCCGGGCGAAACTCCTTGCTTTCGATGCTTAATGCCGGAACCGCCCCCTGCCGAACTGACGCCAACTTGCGACACGGCGGGCGTGGTGGCTCCGATCGTCAATCTTATCGCCTCCTTAGAATCGCTTGAAGCGATCAAGCTGCTTTCGGGCAATCGCGACGCGGTTCAGCGCGAATTGGTCGTCGTCGACCTATGGCAAAATCGCTGGCGGCAAATCAACCTCGACAATCTGCGTAACAACGCCGATTGCCCTGCTTGCGGCCAACGGCAGTTTTCCTGGCTCCGGGGCGAACGCGGCGGCCAATCGACCGTATTATGCGGTCGGAACGCCGTACAGATCAGCTTTCCTGACAGGCCCCCTTTGTCACTAGACGCGCTAGCCGAAAAATTGGCTTCCGTCGGACGGGTCGAAAAAAACGCCTATCTACTTCGGCTGCATGTCGACGACTACGTAATAACGATCTTCACCGACGGCCGCGCCATCATCGCCGGCACGACCGAATCGTCTGTCGCCCGCACGCTCTATTCGCGTTACGTCGGCGGCTAACGTCAAGCGTTCGACGCACGCGTTTGTCATGCCCTGCGGTCTCGCCTGAATGAAGCCGCGATAGCTAGCCCGCTGCAACGGGGCGTTGGCATATTGATTGGCGACAGGTAGATTATCGGTTTGGCGGACGCAGACGGTGCTTTCCCTCAAAGCCGGTCGCGCTGCTGTTGGGTGAATTCTGGTGAGATTCCAGAACTGGTCCGCAACGGTAATGCCTGAAGACGCAGGCGAGTCCGATCCCCTTTGCAATCGAAAACGCAAACTCCCCGTGACGGGACGTTCGTACCTTCTGACTGAGAGAAGGCGAACGTACGCTTCTGCTCAGCCGGAATCTTCGCTATGCCTTTGGTCACTCCGAAACCTGCACGCTGCGGTTTCACCTTGGTCGAATTGTTGGTCGTCATCGCGATCATCGGCGGTCTAATCGCTTTGCTGCTGCCGGCTGTTCAGCAGGCCCGCGAGGCGGTGCGGCGGATGCACTGCCAAAACAATTTAAAACAACTTAGCTTGGCGACGCACCTGTATAACGATATTCATCGCGTGCTGCCCTCTGGCGGCAGCGTCTTTACCAACAACGACGACATCCGCAGTTGCAGTTGGGGAACCGCTTCGCTGCCGTTTATTGAACAAACGGCGATTTATGACGCATACGATCAAAATCAATGGTATTCGCATCCCGACAATCAAGAACTAAGCCAAACCGAATTGTCGGTGTTCATGTGCCCTTCCAATCCTTACAAAGAAAAGAAGCCTGACGGCGACTCTCCTTCGTCCGCAATCTTATACGGACGAAGCGATTACGGCGGAAATTTTGGGGAAAGAGGGCTGCGATGTCGTCCTGAAAGCCAGACGGGCGCGTGCCAAAATCGATACGACAACGGCGCCGAATTTCGCGGACCTGTCCATCCCGCCAAGTGGGACGTGGCGCTCAAACATATCACCGACGGGACGTCGCATACGATCTGGGTTGGCGAAGCGCCAACCGCACTACATGGCCTGTGGGCGGGACAAAAAAACTTTTTCGACCAAAGCGCACCCATGAACACGGAGATCGGCGACAAAATTTTCGGAACCTCCGCCGAATGGTGCCCAACGTATCCTTGGAGCCCGCCGCCCAAAGAAGGAAACGCTTGCGATTTCGGCCAAGAATTTCATAGTTATCACCCTGGCGGCGCCAA
>JBITAD010000093.1:0-4349 GCA_044439945.1 Blastopirellula sp. JB062 | reverse complement strand
ACGACTTACGCGCGCTCAGAGAATGCGCGGTAGTTCTACGCAAGAGCGGCGTTTGTGCGGCGCCGCAGAGACGCGGGACCGCGGGACAGGATTTGCGCGTGCGTCGGAAGTCCTGCGGCTCGCCTGACGATTCTGCGGGTATTTTCAACGAGATCGGCAGCCAAGAATTCCAAGCGTCGGCCGGCTAATGGGCTAACCCCGTAAACCGCCGAACGCCTTACGTCTGCCGGTTGGGTTGCCGGTTGATCAGGCGGAATGCGGGCACGTGAAGGTGCGTAAAGACGAGCGATTGTTCTCTTGATCTTTCCGATACGTGAGGATACGCTTAGATTGACTTGCATAAACGATGCAAATTCCATTTGCCGAGCGACCATGCACAAACTGGTATCGACATCTCTGATTTTCTTTTTGCTTTTGGGGCAGACGCTTGTCGCTGCGCCTCATTTGCACTTGGATCATTCGGATGCGATGCCTGCGAGTCACTCGGTTCGCTCGCATGTTCATCTGCATAGCGATTCGCACCATGCTTCCGACCAGAGTCATGCGCACCACGACGAGGCTCCGGCAAATCCGTGTTCTGGCGAACATGATGAAGACGCCGTCTACCTGGGCGACGTCGATCTTGCTGGCGTAAGTAGCACGAACCTTCTGCTAGAATTGCCGGTTCTTCCCTACGAGCTGGACCGAACCGTTTCGCTCGGCGTCCTTTCGGGCGATCGCGGCCCCATCGCCTTCGGCGATCTCTTGCAATCGCAGCGCGCACTCTATGCGCAGTTGCTATCGATTCGCTGTTAACGAATCGATAAGCGTACCGGGCGCCGCCCAATACGCGAATTCTCTGATCGCATTTCATTAAGCCCTTGGCTTTTTGCAGGATTCTGATCCTGCGCCTCTCTGGAGTCAATCCAATGTCATTCCCGAAGATCCTGCGCTACGTCTTCGTCGCGATCGCCTTGTTGGCGATGGGGGCAAGCGCCTACCTAACCCAAGAATATTGGCTGTCGTCGCTCGCTTCGGTTCAAGACGAGGCGGCGCCGGCCGACGAAACGGAAGCTCCGGTCGAGGAACCGAAGGTCCTGAAGCTATCCAAACAAGCTCGCATGAACCTGAACCTTGTCGCCAAGCCGGTGCGGGCGCAAGACTATTGGCGAACCCTGCCCATCCCCGCGATCATCGCCGATCGGCCCGGCGAAACCGATCGCGGAGTCACTTCTCCGGCGGTTGGGGTCGTTACCGAAATCTTCGCATATCCTGGCCAAACGGTTCGTCCCGGCGAAAAGTTGTTTACCATCCGCTTATCAAGCGAGTATTTGCAAAACACGCAGAAAGAACTGTTTACGGCGACTCAAGAGCAGCAACTCGCCCAAGAGCAGATTGATCGTTTGCTTCCGCTTGCCAACAGCGGCGCGGTATCGGGCTCGCGCATTATCGATTTAAAAAGTCAGGTCCGGCGACAGGAAGCTTTGATACAAAGCCATCGCCAAGATTTACTCGCACGCGGCATGGCGCCCAGCCAGGTCGATAAAGTTGCGAACGGCGAGTTCGTCACGGTCGTTACGGTGACTGCGCCGCCTGCCAAGTCGACCACGCACCCGGTCGCCGACGGGGTCCTCGCCGCTCAAGCGGAACCCTTTGATCAGCACGAAACCGCGTACGAAGTGCAATCGCTAGAGACCGATTTGGGCAAGCAAGTGCAAGCAGGTCAAATTCTAAGTACCCTGGCGAACCATCGTAATCTCTATATCGAAGGGCATGCGTTTAAGCGCGAAGCGCCGTTCTTAGAAGACGCCGCCCAAAACGACTGGGAGATCACCGTCGAATTTGCCGAGGATCACCCTGACCATTGGCCCAATCTAGAGCAAAAGTTCACGATCGAATATTTGTCGAACGCGGTCGACGCCGACAGTCGCACGTTCGACTTCTACATACCTTTGACCAATCAAGCACGTTTCTACGAGAAGAAGGACGAGACGTTCGTCGTCTGGCGATTTCGCCCCGGACAACGCGTCCGACTTCATGTGCCGGTCGAACAGTTTCAGGACGTACTGGTCGTTCCTAGCGGGGCCGTCGTGCGAGAAGGGCCTGAGGCTTACGTGTTTCAGCAAAACGGCGATTTGTTTAATCGCCTCTCGGTGCGAGTGCTGCACGAAGATCGCTTGAACGTGATTCTCGCCGACGACGGCAGCGTTACTCCAGGGCTGTATCTCGCCCAAAACGGCGCCGCTTCGCTCAATCGCGTCTTGAAAGCCCAAGCCGCCAGCGGCGTACGTGCCGACGTGCACGTTCACGCCGACGGAACCGTACACGCCTCTCATTAATTGGACCCCGCGCATGCTCAACGCTGTCATACGATTTTCGCTGCAATATCGGCTGCTAGTCATGGTGGTCAGTCTGGCGATGTTGGTCTACGGTTCTTACCTGGCCACGCAAATGCCGATCGACGTTTTTCCCGATCTTGACCGCCCCCGAGTGATCATCCTTACGGAATGCGCCGGCTTGGCGACCGAAGAAGTCGAAACTCTCGTCACGCAACCGATCGAAATTGCGCTGCTAGGAGCCAGCGGAGTTCAAGCGGTCCGCAGTCAATCAACGGCCGGTCTCGCCGTGATCTATATCGAGTTTGACTGGGACACCGAAATCAAATCGGCTCGGCAAACCGTACAAGAAAGGTTAGCGACGCTCGCCGGAATTCTGCCCGACGGAGTGACCCCGCAGATGACCCCGCCTGCGTCCATTATGGGGCAAATCCTGGTCGCCGGCATCTATCGCCAACAAGGTCCGCGCGGAGGCGAGCTTTATCCGCTCGATCGTTCTTCGCTTGTGGTCGAGCTGGCGGCCGAAAGCAAGTCGCCCGATTCGCTGCAAGTTTGGCGCCCTGCGGTTCGCGACCAACCCGATACCTGGCAGCCGGTCGCCGCAGAGATCGTTCAATGGAATATGACGCAGGCGGCCAGCGCCGCTCCGGTCCAAGGTCCTCCTTCCGCGGTCTTGCGCATCGACGGGAAAGAGTATCGAGTCGAATTCCCCTCGGAAGAAACGCGGCAACTTTCGCTACGAACCGTCAGCGATTGGGTGATCCGCCCCAGAATTCTCAAAGTGACCGGCGTCGCCGAAGCGTTTATTCTCGGCGGCGATCGCAAGCAGTATCAGGTGCGCATCGATCCGACCGCCTTGTTGGAATACGACGTGACGCTCCAAGAGGTCGAACAGGCCCTCAAAGCGAGCAACATGAACACCAGCGGCGGCTTCGCGGTAACTGGAGAAACGGAGCGCCCGATCCGCGTCTTGGGGCGACTCGGACCAGGATCGAAGCGCGTGTTGTATGACCTGGGACAACTGCCGATCAAAAACGACGGCGAGCGCCCCGTCTTGCTAGGGCAAGTCGCCCGGATCACCGAAGGCGCCGAGTTCAAGCGAGGCGACGGCAGCGTGAACGGACGCCCCGGCGTGGTGTTTACGATCGTCAAGCAACCGCATGTCGACACGCGCGACTTGACCGATCGGCTGGTCGCGGCGTTCGCCGAATCCGAGGCGTCATTGCCGGCCGATATCGTCATCAATCCCAACCTGTTTCAACTTCGCAATTTCATCGATCGCGGCATTTTTAACGTCGGCGAAGCGTTGATGATCGGCGCCACGCTGGTGATCATTATTCTGTTTCTCTTTTTGCTGAATTTCCGCACGACCTTCATCACCTTAACGGCGATTCCGCTTTCGCTGGTGATTACCACGTTCATCTTTCGGTTAATCGGCTTCGCTTCGGGAACGGAACTGTCGATCAACGTCATGACGCTCGGCGGGATCGCCGTGGCGATGGGAGAATTGGTCGACGATGCGATCGTCGACGTCGAAAATATTTTCCGCCGCTTGAAAGAAAACAATTCGCTCGAGCAACCCCGACCGGCCGTGCAGGTCGTCTACGAAGCGAGCAAAGAAATCCGCAGCGCGATCGTTTTCGGTACGGCGGTGGTGATCTTGGTGTTTCTGCCGCTGTTCGCTTTGTCCGGCGTCGAAGGCCGCTTGTTCGCACCGCTGGGCGTCGCCTATATCGTCTCGATCTTGGCTTCGCTGTTGGTCTCGCTGACCGTTACGCCGGTGCTTTCTTACTATTTGCTGCCGAACGCACCGGCTACTCATACCGAACATGACGGGTTTCTGCTTCGAGCGCTAAAACGTCTCGCCGGCTACCTGATTCGATTCAGTATGAAAGCGCCGACTTCGCTGCTGATTCTTACCTGGATCGGCGTCGCTTTCGCCGGGTATGAACTAGCCTACTTGGGCAAAAATTTCTTGCCTGAATTCGACGAAGGAAGCGTGCAGATCAACGTGACGCTGCCCCCTGGATCTTC
>JBITAD010000092.1:1164-4353 GCA_044439945.1 Blastopirellula sp. JB062 | reverse complement strand
CATGCGTTTAAAATCCCGCAAGATTCGCCCTTCGCCCGGTTCGACTTCAAGTACGCCGGCAAAGAATACGAGAAAGGTTTCGGCCGCCAAGTGCTAGGCGAAAGCTGGGCGGGGCATTACGGCACGAATCATAAAATGAGCACCCGGTTAGATATCGTCCCCGCCGCCAAGCGCCACCCGGCGTTACGCGGCGTCGAGAAGCCTTGGGTTCAGTCAGGCGGGTACTGGACCGAGCCGAAGGCCGACTCCGAGGTATTGGCCATGGCTCAGCCGTTGCAAGGCATGACCGCCGACTCGCCTCCGGCCCAAGACAAACAGCCGTGCCCCGGCGTTTGGGTGCGCCGCTATGAAACGAAAAAGGGCGAGAAGGGGCGAGTCTTTACCACTACGTACGGCGCATCGGAAGACCTATTGAACGACGACTTCCGGCGCCTGCTCGTCAACGCTTGCTTTTGGGGGTGCGGGCTCGAGAACGACATCTCGCCGCAACTCGACGTCTCGTTCGTCGGACCTTATCAACCGTCGACGTTTCGCTTTAACGGGCATCGTCAAGGCGTTCAACCTTCGGATCTGCAGGGCTGGCAAACGCCGATACTGCCCAATCGCGATTCGACTTCTTCAGAAGATTAGCGCAAGCGAAATCGTCTTGCGCTAGTCTTCGGCGCGGCTGCCGTCGTCGCACATTTTGACGATCCGCGGATCGAAGCGTGCGACGATGTCGACCAAGTCGGCCTGCTCGTTCATGACCTGGCGAATATCTTTATAAGCGCCGGGCACCTCGTCGGCGCCGGCCGAAAGGACGCGAACGCCTTGCTTTTCCAGATCGTTTTTGACCGCATTCCAGCGGAATTTTTGGCGCGCTTTGGTGCGCGACATTTGCCGACCTGCGCCATGCGAGGCCGATTCTAGCGACGCTGCGTTTCCTTTGCCGCGTACGACGAAAGCCGGGTCGGCCATGGATCCAGGTATCACGCCCAACTCGCCGCGCGCCGCCGGGGTCGCTCCTTTGCGATGGACGATCACTTCTTTTCCGCCATGGGTTTCTTTCCAGGCGAAATTATGATGATTTTCGACCTGGGCGACGACTTGCGCCCCAAGCCGCTGCGTCACCAAGCGGTGAATCACGTCGTGATTGGCGGCCGCGTAATCTCCCATCAAGTTCATCGCGGCCCAATACTCTTGGCCGGCCTGGCTCTCTAAATCGAGCCATGCCAGGCGGCCGAGATCTTGATACCTTTTCGGCAACGCCGCTTGGGCGATCGCGCTATAAGTCGAACAGACGGCGGCCCCAGCCCCACGACTGCCGCTATGACTGAGCAGCGCCACGTACTGGCCCGGGTCTAAGTTTAACGTTTCGTCGCGCTCGGTAATCGTCAGCTTTCCGAACTCGACGAAGTGATTGCCGGAACCTGACGTGCCGAGCTGTTTCCAAGCTCGATCTTTTTTCTCGCGCGTGATTCGGGTGATCGACCAATCGGCGTCCATCACCGAGTGCGTTTGCGGCTTTTCATGCTGCGCGCCGACGCCGAAACGCGTTCCTTTTTCAAGCGCATCTCGATAACGCCCAAACTCGACGTCGAGCGATCGAGTCGGCGGATCAAGCACCGACAGCTTCATCCGACAAGCGATGTCGACGCCCACGGCATAAGGGATGACGGCATTTTCGCACGCCAAAACGCCCCCGATCGGCAACCCATACCCGACGTGCGCATCAGGCATCAATGCGCCCGCCACGGCGACCGGCACGCTGCAGGCTTGCCGCATTTGGAAATGCGATTGCGAATCGATGCCGGCGTCGCCCCAAGTTTGGTAAGCGACCGGCTGGGCGCGCACGAAATTGCGATCGTCGATAAGCGCCTGGGCGAAATCGCGAAAATGCGCATCGCCCAAATACGTTTCAGGCGATTCTACAACCGCAATGATCTTCGCTTTGATTCGCTTGCCGTCGACCGCCTTCGTCGAGACGGCGAATTGAATCGCCGTCATCGCCGAGCGTACGCACGGCTCGGGCACGCCCAGCTTTTGCAATTGTCGTCCGTTCATCGCTGGTGGTCCTACCTCGTCGAATTCGTCGCCGTAATCAAATACAGACAATCATGTTAACGCATCGACTCTACGACGCGGTAACGAAGAAGAGAGTCAAGCGACGAAAAGGTTCAGACGATTTCCGCAATTCGCAACGCCCAACATCGGTACGCGGTCTAACGCCTAAACCGCCAGCTTAACGCCTCGTAGGAACGCTCAATTTACGACCGTTCGCAGGTTCCCGCTGGGCCGATCGCAAGTTTCAACTGCTCGCGGTCGACTTTGCCGCTTGCCGTTAGCGGCATTTCTGGGATAAAGATGATTTCTTCCGGCGCTTTATAGCCGATCCGCTCTCGCGCGAATCGAATAAGCTGGGCGCTGGTCGGGCGGCGCTCCGATGGTTTTATCGTTACGTAGGCGCGCACGTTTTCTCCATGCACCAGGTCGTGCACGCCGATCACCCCGACGGCGTCGATCGCGGGATGGGCGGCGATCGCCTCTTCGACTTCTTGCGGACAAATATTCGAGCCGTCATGAATAATGATCTGTTTTTGGCGTCCGCAAAACCAAAGATATCCGGCTTCGTCTCGCCGTACGACGTCGCCCGTATCGATCCAGCCGTCGCAAATCGTTTCCGCCGTCGCAGACGGATTGCGCCAATACCCGATCATGTTGGTCGGCGAGCGAATCCAGAGACGCCCCTGGGCGCCGATCTCCGCTTCAGCCCCTGACAAGTCGCGAAGCGAAGCTTCGTACCCGGGGCATAACCGTCCGAGCGAACCTAATCGAATCTCGCCCGCCGGCGGACTGAGCGTCGCCAAGCCGATTTCGGTCATGCCGTACGATTCGTCGACCGGTCGCCCGGCGATTTGGCTGAACTCTCGCTCTAACACCGACGAAACCCGATCGCCGCCTGAAATGCAAAGCCGCAGCGACGCGAAATCGTCGGCCGTAACGTCATGATCTCGAACCAGCGCGATCAGCGGCGCCGGCAGCATGAGCATGACCGTCGGGCGAAACGTTTCGAGCAGCGGCAGTATTTCGTGCGCATCGGTCGAGTTGGGGACGATTAGTTTGCCGCCTGCAGTCAAAGTCGCCAAACCGAATAACGAGGCCCCAATATGCGAAAACGAAGAAGCGGGCAAAAACGTATCGGCCGAGGTC
>JBITAD010000092.1:0-1154 GCA_044439945.1 Blastopirellula sp. JB062 | reverse complement strand
GAGGTCAATTGCATGCTTGTCATCGTCGAGGCCAGCATCCAACCAAACGAACGCCGCGTATGGACGACTCCTTTCGGTTTTCCGGTACTGCCCGAGGTGAAATAGAGAAACGCGGGGCTATCGAGATCGAGCGGCGGCGGCGTCCGATATTGGCCGGAAGTCAACGACGCTCCTTCCGCATGAAAACCGTCGCAGCCTTCGCCTGAAAAGCGAAGCTTTCGATGCGTTCGCTCGCCTCCCCAACGACTCGCGGCGACGTCGGCCTGGCGTTCGACATGATGCAGCAACATCGCCGCTTCGCTCACTTCTAACGCGTGATCGAGTTCGGGCGGCATGTAGCGATAGTTGAGCGGGGTCGCGACCAGGCCTGATTTTAAACAGGCCAAATAATGGACGACTAGCTCGGGGCAGTTCGGCATGAGCGAAGCGACCCGGTCGCCGACTTGCAAGCCTGACTGAAAGTAGCGTTCGGCCAGTCGCGAGCTCGACTCATCAAGACGGCGCCAACTCCATTGCGATCGGTTCGAGACGATCGCCAAGGCGTTGGGATCGGCTTGCAGGCCGCGCCCCAGCAAATCGGCGATCGGATTGTCGCAAAGAATCGGCGGCCCGCTCCAAGGCATCGCTCTCTCCAGCCTGCAAGTCAGCACCATTCGCGAGCAGCGATGAAACGCAATCATCGTGTTTCGCATCATCGCTTATCGACTGAACGGCCCAACCTTGTTCGCTAAATAACGGTTTTCCACGATTTTCGCCTCTCAGACGCTTCGATTCTAGAGAAATGCGTGCAGGACGGAGCAAGTCGCTGCAATTGGGCGCTCGAAGCTTAAAAAACAGACAGCATTATAGAGAAGCAGGCGCCGAATTGAGATAGATGACGTCGTGGGCCGAGGCGCGTTGATTTTGCAGCGTTTTCGTTCGACGTCGCCGCCAATAGCTGAAGTCGTGCCGCCAACTTCGATCTTGATTGCGATAGAGCGTGCCTTTGGATTCCGCGATGAAACCTTCGACCGCTTGCGCCGAGGCGACGCTCGATAGTATCTCAGGAAGCAATCGGGCCGCGACTTCAGCCGCTTTGACCGTCAACGTCGCCTCGTCGTCGGCGGCGGTCATCTCGATAAAGCCATGCGCCAGAATCGGGCCGGTATCGATGC
>JBITAD010000091.1:0-4371 GCA_044439945.1 Blastopirellula sp. JB062 | reverse complement strand
CCGAGCAATTGGGCGAGCTTGACGCGTTGGTCGAGCTTTGCCGCTTCGTTTTCGACCATCGCAATCGCTTTGGCTTCCGCCTCTTTTTGCCCGGCGCGAACGAGCAGCGCCATCTGGGCGGGCGAATCGCCGCTGGCCGAAGCGACGATCGCGTCGCGCAGTTCGGCAGGCATGTCTTCGATCTTGCGGCCGGCGAAGGCCGTATCGATCGCCGCCAAGATTTGACCGCGCAAGGCGGAAGATTCGATTTGCCGTAACAGTTTGGCCAAGTCTAGCAGATGCGTTTCGGTCGGCTCGGCCGCCAGGCGTTGCGCCAAACGGGGCAACACGATCTTGCTGCCGATCTCGGTCTTTTGCAGTTTTTTGACGATGCCGCCGACGTCAAGCGACGAGTCGTCGGCATGCGCTTCGACCGCCCACCAACAGAGCAGGGGAAGATGCGGGTCTTCCGCCAACTCGTCGCGGGCCGCCAGGCGAACGGCGGTCTCGTAACCGACGACCCCGGCAATGCGCTTGGCGGTGCTGGCCAGTTGGCTGCAAACTTCGACGTCGGTCTCTTGCTGCGCTAAGCGATAGAGATCGTCGGCCAACTCGCTCGCCAACTCGGGCGTAAGCAGACGAACTCCCCAGACGCGGACGTATGGATCGGTATGATTTAGCGCGATGGCGGCGGTTTGTTGATCAAATCGTTTTAGCCCATGGATGGCCCACAGATATTCTAGCGCCAGCTGTCCCTCGGTTTGCGGAAGTTTGTCGATCAATGCGGCCGCTTCTGCGGGGTCGCCATGTTCGCGAATCATCCGTTGCGCCAGTTGGCGGCGGAGCTTGTTGGGGCTTTCTAAAGTTTCAATCAACTCAGCGGTCGACAGCTTGCTTAGATCAAGCGGGCTTTGCTTAACGTACTCGTTCGGTTGCAGGCGCCAGATGCGTCCGCGCGAGCGATCCCAGGTATCGCGCGGATCGACGTGCGTTAGCCGCGTATCGCACCAGTCGGCGATATAGACGCAACCGTCCGGCCCAACCTTGATATCGACGGGGCGGAACCAAACGTCATCGGTTTCGATCGCGTTAAACTCGTCGCGGGTTTTCCAGGTCGAGCCGTCAGGGCTCATTTTGGAAACTGCGACGTAGTTATGCAGCGGCACCGGTGCGATCAGTTTGCCGACATACCGAGGAGGCAGGCCGTCGCTTTCGTACTTTACTAAGGTATGGCTAAAACGTTCGGCGGGGTCGTGCCCCATCGCGCCGAAGTATCCGTAAGCGTAGGGGTTGGTCAACGCACCATGCTTGCCCCAGCTTTTAGAATAATAGCCCCCTTGCACGTAGTGAAAGCCGCGCGTGTTGCCGCCGTTGTGGCCTGAGTAAACCCGACCTTGCGAGTCGAACTCGACGGCAAAGGTATTGCCGCCCCCTTCGGCGAAGACTTCAAACTTGTTCTTTTCAGGATGATAGCGCCAAATCGCTTGCCCTTTGAAGTGAATCGGCGGCTGCGGATCGATCCGCGGCAGGGTAACGCTGGCCCAGCAAGTGCTGCCTTGCGCGCCATACAGCCAGCCGTCGGGACCCCAAGTTAAGCTGTTGGCGACCGCATGCGTGTCGGCCATGCCGAAACCGGCCAGGTGAACCTCGGGATCTCCGTCGGGCACGTCATCTTGATCCTTGTCAGGATAGAACAAGAGATACGGCGGGTTCATGACCCACACGCCGCCGCGACCGGGCAGCGCGCTGGTGACGATGTTTAAGCCGTCGACGAACGTTTTTTGCTTGTCGAACGTTCCGTCGCCGTCGGTGTCTTCGTGAATCGTGATCTTGTCGGCGCCGCGATCATGGTGCGGGGGCGCCGCCGGCACTTTGTCGAAGACGGCCCGCAGATGTTCGTCATACTTGACGACTTTTAACCCGGCCGGAAAAGGGTATTGCAGATACTGCACGACCCACATCCGGCCCCGTTCGTCAAAGTTGATGCAAACGGGCTGCCGGACTTCGGGCTCCGACAAAACGACCTTGACGGTCACGTCATCCGGCGTGACGAACTTTTCCTGCGCGGCCAACGGCTCTAGCGCCGGAATTGAAAAGTCGCCGGTCGCGCCGCGACCGGCAAAGTTGCGAATATGCTCGCGGACCGCTTCGTTCTCGGCGGCGTCTAGCGAGCGTTGTTTTTTTTCGTTCTTCGCATTCGTCTCGGCGGCGTCTAGCGGCGCGCTAAGCGAGAGAAGTAGTAACAGCAGAAGTGAGCGGTAGGCGGGGGTATTCGGCATGGCAGCTACATAGCGGAAATGATCGTACGTAACAGGTCGACTCTCCCTCGTATTATAAAGAAGGGAAAAAAGATGTCACGAGAAATCTTTTTCGCTTGCGGCCAGTTTTTGAGCGGGCCAACTGTGGCTGAACTAATGATTAGGAGGCTAGTTCCAAGCGAAATTGTGCGCCTCGCGCCGCCGCTAATTCCAAGCAACGTCGCATTTCGCGCAATTCCGCCAGCACTGCTTTCGGCTGATCGAATTGGGCGGCGAAGTCAGGCTCTTCTTCAATCGCTTCAATCAGCGCGATCATCGTCTTCAGGCCTTCGTCCGGGGCGTACCATTCGTCCCAAGGGCCGAGCGCCTCTTCGAGATCTTCTTCGTCGCCGTCAAAATCTTCAGGAATCGGCCGGTCATCTCCGAACGCGCTAAACCGGGTCGCGTCGATCGCTTCGGCGATGCCGTCCAACGTTTCAAACTCGTCAAACAGCAGTTTGCCCTCGACCGAAAATTCGACCCCGGTCAACTCGGGATGAAAAACGGGAAACACCGACATGCTCATCGCAGCGTCCTTGTCGCTAAGGCGTCGTCATCGGCCCGGCCGCGCCAGGCATGTTGCAAGCGACGACCAACATCGCGCATCGTTTCAATATAGTTGTTAGGGAGCAGCTTCGTCAGACGGCGTACGAAGCGCGCAACGCTAGCGAAGGCAAAGTTGAAACCGGCGTTACTTTTTCTTTTTGGTCGCAACTCGCGCGGAGGCGACGTCGATCGCTTCGCCGAGGCTCATCGCCGGCAGGACGAAAATTTTGCCGTCGCCCATCCGACCGCTGCGAGCGACTTGTACGATGCGGCGAATGGTTTCTTCGGCGCGATAGTCGTCGAGCCAAATCGTGATCTCGACTTTGGGCAAGAAGGTTTGTCCGTACTCGCTGTCGCTATATTCGTCGAGATAGCTTTTTTGGCGGCCGAAGCCTTTGACCTCGCGCACGTTGAGCGCTTCGATCGGCGCGCGACTCAGTTCTTCTAAGACGCGTTCGGCCAAATAGGGTTTGACGATGGCGATGACTTGTTTCACGCGCGGCTCGGCGAAGTTAGCTAAAGAAATTTTCGCCGAAGAGATTCAATTCGGGACCTGTTTCAACTTCCATGTCTCCTAACACCTTGGTCTGGCAAGAGAGACGCATCGTCTCTTCGTTGCCGATATAGGCGAGACAGGCGATCGGATCAGGGATCGGCAGGTACGGCCCGACGGGGACCGTAAATTTGACTTTTTCCATCATGCGCATCGGGCTGGCGTTTTCGATTCCTTTGGTGATCAAGACGCGGCACGTGCCGCATTGACCCAGCCCATGACAGTTGAGCACTTTATTGACCCCAGCGCCGACCCCGTTCACCCCTTGGTGGACGTTAACGCCTGCCTGGATCGCCACTTGGCGGAGATTCGAGCCCTCGGGGGCTTCGACCTCTTTCTTCTCTTTGACGAATTTGATGATGGGCATAGCGACCGCGACGGTTTGGGGGTGAGAAGAGGTGCCGCTTCTGTATGATCTCAGGATAACATCGACCGCCGCAGGCGTTAAGTAGAAGATTTCGCTGTTTTTTCTCCGCTTGCCCTCGAAACGTTCGACACGGGAAAAATCTACGCCACCAAGACTTGCAACTCGGTCAAATACTTTTCGGGGTCGCCGCGAAAGAGCCAGCCTGGTCCTTTGCGGTAGATTTCGCGGGTCGGCAGCAGATAGCCGGGATGCCGGGCCCGTACATAGCGAAGCAGTCGGGCGTACGAACCGGTCAGCGTCTCGTAGGGGCCTTGGTGCAGCAGCGAGACAAGGCGTCCTCCTTGCAATTCGTGGACTTCGATCTCCTTTTTCGATTCTCCTTTGCGGATCGGAAAACAAGCCTCGAAATCGGCGTCGGAGTCTTTGTATTCCTTATCGTAATGCAGCATCATCGCCGGGCCGTCTAGCAGGCGACCATACTGCCAGCCGATTTTTCCGAACGCTTTGCCGCAGTCGGCGTATTTGCCTTGCATGCGGATGCCGGCGACCAGCAAGCGATCGACTTTGCGCTCTTCGATATCGTCATCGGTTTGCGAGCATAACGCTTGAATCGCCGTCTCGTGGGCGAC
>JBITAD010000090.1:0-4379 GCA_044439945.1 Blastopirellula sp. JB062 | reverse complement strand
GTTCGGTAAAATCGACCTGTTCCCTGCAGGCATTCTGTCAAACCTATCCTCGCTAGCAGTCGCCCGATGTCGCATCGCTTCTTTCTAGAAACGCCCATTTCGTCAGAGATCGTCGAAATTGAGGGGACCGAAGCGCACCACTTGTTGCATGTGATGCGCGGCAAAACCGGCGATCGGGTCGTCTTGTTTGACGATAGCGGGGCACAATTTGCCGCCGAGCTGATCGCCGTCAATCGCAAAACGGCGACCGCTCAAATCTTGCGGCGAGAAGAAATCAGTCGCGAACTGCCGATCTCGCTAACGATCGCCGCCCCCTTGCCCAAAGGAGATCGTCAGCGCTGGCTAGTTGAGAAGTGCACGGAATTAGGCGTGACCCAACTGACCCCGCTCGAAACCGCACGAAGCGTTTCGCTCAAAAAAGAGAAATCGCTCAACAAGCTGCGCGGCTACGTGATCGACGCTAGCAAACAATGCGAGCGAAATCGGCTAATGCGAATCTCTAGCAGCGCCGCGCTGCCGGCGTACTGGAACGAAGCCCCCGCGACGGCGCTGCGTTTGATCGCCGATCCCTCGGCCGACGAATCGCTCGGCGAACGATTAATCGACGAGCCGACGGAAGTGATATTGGCCGTCGGACCGGAAGGCGGATTTTCGCAAGACGAGTATCAAGCGGCGATCTCGGCCGGTTGGCGCGGATTCCGGCTTGGCAAACGGATTCTGCGAATCGAGACCGCCGCGTTGGCCGCGGCCGCGACGATCGCCGCTCAGTACGACCGCGCGAGCGGATAAGCGGCCAACGCTTGCTGTAAGAAGTGGCGTACAGGTCGCTTGATCGGCGATTCGTTTTGTCGTTTACCCAGCTTATCGAACGCTTGCCGGCGAAGCGACGTATTCTCGCGTCGCCTCTTCGCCGGTTGATAACCCCAGGCGACGTTTTAGTTGATGTAAGTCGATCGTATGACGATCCAAGTCTGCCCCCAAGAATCGTTAGCGTCCAACGATAGGCGATGACGCGGCAATCTCTAGATATCGTCACCCCGAGACCCAAGGATTAAGCCAAAGACCGAAGATCCCCAAGCGGCCCCTTACGGTTTGCCGGCAGGGGTCAAATAAGGCGGTACTTGCCTGGGGCCGCACTTTTCGATCAGTTTTTGATAGTTCGAAAGATCAAACTGGGCGTTCGTAAGAACCACGTTGCCGCTCTGCTCAACCGTCTCCGGCTTGGTATTGTTGTAGCGCAACGGCGGAATTTCGGCGTCGCGACGAACCAAGACGTTATTGAGAACGAACATTTTCTCGGCCTTATGAAACCGTAGCGGAGAACGGTCGAGCCGGTAGATCAGATTGTTTTCGATCGTGATCTGATCGCTTCCTTCGTCCAGAAACATTCCGTTAGATTCGGCGCGACCGGCGTTCAACGGAATGTCATGAATATGATTTTCGACCAGTTTCGTTCCCGGCTGACGCCCCAACGTATAGATGCCGCCGCCGTCGCTAAGCTGCTGCATGACATGATGAATATGATTGGCCGAAACGACGTTCTTTTCGACCGGAGTCGGCGTCGGATTCCAAAGCCATCCGACCGAGACCCCCGTATATGGCAAGTCGGTGATTTCATTTTGCGTGACCTGCGTTTCGGCCGCGAATGCGACCCAAACGCCGATCGAACCGAAGAACTGACGTCCGCAGCGCCGGATGACGCAATCGACCACGGCGTTGCCGCGAGCGATCTGCTCGGGCGCCGCTTCGCTCCAAGGCTTGCCGTTGACGCGTCGGTTGCGATCCTCGCCGATGTTCACGCCGTTACCGCTTACGTCTTCGATCAAACAGCGCTCGACCCGGCAATTTTTCGTTCGCGAACCGATCCAAATGCCCGAACAGCCGAGGTTGGCGATTCGCCCATCGACAAACGCGCAATCTTCAGCCAATTCCCACAAAATCGCCGCCGGCATGATGCCGCGTCCCCGCGAGTGAGGCGAGCCGTCGCGCCGCTCGTGCATCGTCGCTTGCGACGACGCATAACCTTCCGCCGGCAGGCGCCAAGCGGCGTATAAAAATTCGATCCCTTCAAACCGCACCCCTTTGATCGGCGTCTCTTCCGTCCCGCGCAGGATTAGCAGTTGCGGCGCTACGGGCGCATAAAACTTGACGTTGTTTATCGTCTCGCCGTCGCGCGGCAGATAGGCGAGCTTGCCCGAGGCTTCGTCCAGATGCCATTCGCCCGGCATGTCGAGCAGCGTGGGATGATTTTCGAGCCGGAATCGCGGCTGCTTTTCAAAATGGTCGATCGCATAGTGAGGCGCCGAAGCCCCGATGGGATGCGCGGTTTTCAGCGTGCGGGTCGCTTGATCGATGCTGGCGATTTTGATGCGCGACATCGACCAGTCATGCAGAAAGACCAATTCGGCGCCGACCGCTTCGCCAGGCACTTCGCCCGGCGAAAACGTGAAGCCGCTGCGGCGATCGGGCAACGTCCGCTCGATTCGCAAATAACCTTCGTTCGGATGTCGCGCTCGGGTGGCCGGCGCGCTGTTGACGAACAACTCGCGAAAACGCCAGTCGCCGCTTTTAACCGCTGGAATCTGCGTCGTCCAAACGCCCTCTTCCGAAACCTGCCAGCCGGTGATCTCGCGTCCGCCGCTAACGCTTGGGCGAGCGCCTGGCGCCGCACGAAACGTCAGCTTGCCGTTGGTCGGCAAATGGTGCGGCCCAATCTCAATCGGTTTTTCGATTGCGTAGATCCCGTCGTGCAAAATCACATCCACATCACCGACATCGCGCGATCGGGTCAGCTTGGCCAGCGCGGCGGCGAACGTTTTGAGCGGCTTTGCGGCAGTACCGACGGCGGCGTCATCACCCTGGGGCGAAAGATGAATCTCGGCGGCGACCGCCGAAAAAACGAATGACGAAACGGAAAAAAAGAGAGCGACGGCAAGCGAACTAGCGGTTTTCATCGGCAAGGCTTCGGCAGGATGTCAGGCGGCGGGACAACGCGAACAGATCGCGCGAGGCCCCGTATTCTACCACTGATCTTTGGCGACGACAAAAATTAAGCCGGCGAAGAAAAATGTCGAAAGAGCTCTCAAACGACTCGGCGACCGGCTAAATATAAAACATGTCTTCGACCGTGCTGCCTGCTTTTTCGGCCATGTCGGCCAAAGTGGCGGCCGAGAGAATCGCTTGTTGAGCGGCGGCCGCTTCGCAGCACAAGCTATGCAGGGCCGCAGCAGCCGGCGTTCGCTTTTGCAAAGCGCCGCAAGGCTGATCGCCCCCTCCTTCGATCACGCGATAGATGTCAGCGATCGAGATCTCATGGGGATCGCGAGCCAAGCGATAACCGCCTGTGGCGCCGCGGGTGCTTTGCACCATGCCCGCCCCTTTGAGTTGCAGCAAAATCTGCGTCAAAAAGTGCCCGGGAATGCTATGCGTCGCCGCCAATTCGCGGACGCGAACCGGTTCGCCCGAGTCATAAAGCGACGCCAATTCGATCATGGCGACGCAAGCGTATTCGGTTTTGGCGGAGATGTTCACTAGACTTTTAACGGCCTTCCAACCGCGTATCGGTGGGCGCGAAGATCGCTTTACGCTTAGTCGTCGTCGAGCGTATGCAGCCCGCATTCGGTCTTTTCAAACCCGCTCCAGCGACCGGCCCGCTCATCTTCGCCGGCGGCGACGGCACGCGTGCATGGCCAGCAACCGATGCTGGTATAGCCTTGGTCGTGCAGCGGGTTGTACGGAATGTCACGTTCCGTAATCAGTCGCCAGACCCATGATTTGTCGACGTTCGCCAGCGGATTGATTTTGACTAGCCCGAATTTTTTATCCCAACCGACGATCGGCGCTTTGGCCCGGTCAGGGCTTTGATCGCGACGGATGGCGCTGATCCAAGCGTGCCGTCCTTCGGCGCCCCGTTTTAACACGGTGATCTTGCGATCAAAGCAGCACTGGGTGGGGTTAGTTTTGTAGAGCGGCAAGCCTCCGGTCTGCGCTTCGTACTCTTCGACCGACAGTTCCGGCTTTAACAACTCGACTTCGATCCCCAACTTTTCAGCGATGCGGTCGCGCAGGTCGAGCGTCTCTTGAAACTGATAACCGGTGTCGAGATTGAAGACCGGCGTCTCCGGGGCAATCTGCGAAAGCATGTACAAAATGGTACATCCTTCCGGGCCGAAGGCGGTCCCCATGGTCAACTTGGTTCCGAAGCGGGCGGCAGCCCACGAGATAATCTCTTGCGGAGTCGCCGTTTCGAGCTCTTCACTTTTGGCTGCCAGTTCGGCCAAAAGCTCTTCGGTCGGCTCTAATTTTCCAGATTCAGTCAGCACTTGCGTCTTCATAGCCGGCTTCAAAATATCGGAAAGACGTTTTCTTACAAGAGATCG
>JBITAD010000089.1:0-4408 GCA_044439945.1 Blastopirellula sp. JB062 | reverse complement strand
ATTTTTCGACGCGGCCACCATGCCGGCATCGACCGCTTTCGACAAGATTTTCTCTCGCTGCAAATCGCTCGGCGTTTTGACCACGCGGATAAATCCCGGCAGCGATTCTTTTTTATTGGCCTCTTCAGCCGCCATTTTCCGGCGACGTTCGGTCAAATTCAGCAAATCGCTTCCCATATAGAGACTGCCGAGAGCGGCACAGACCATCGTGAGCCGAATTTCGGTTTGCTTCACATGCTGATGCGCCATGGGGCCTGGGTCATTTCCTTGGTATCCCCAAGCGCCCGAGGGATCTTGGCATCGCAATACCCAATTGCATTGCTTTTCGATCACGGGAATCGGCACTTCAAAACCGCTTCGCTGCGCCAACCATAATCCCAACGCGCCATATTGCGTCATCGAATTATCGCCGGTATCACGGCCAAGATATCCCCAGCCTCCGCCTGCCTTTTGCGTCTCGATAAAATACTGAAGCAAATTTTCGATCGGCTCGCGATACGTTTGCGGGTCTAACTCGCAAAGCAAGATTAGAGCCAAGCCGACGTCATACGCATTGTCGTGCACATGATTCGGTCGTTTTTTGCCCAACTCCGTCGCCGCGTTGATGCCGACTTGAACTTTGGGATGACTCTCTTTTTCACCAGCCTTCAGCAAGGCCAGCGAAACCAGCGCTTTGCCCCCGGGGCGATGGTGATCTCGAGCCGAGACCAGATACGACGCCCCTTTTTTCACCAGTTCGACCACTTCGGGGCTCTCTGGACTATAGGCGCATACAACACTGGGGCAGAGCATCGCTAAACAAATGCTCCACCAACGGCGGCTATCTCGGTAACCTAACCCATTACAGCGCATGGCCTGACGCAAGTTGAAGGATTAACCCGAACCCTAATATCCATCGCTGAGTCGATGCATACGGCGTAGGATTCAAAGTCGCGTCGAAAATGTTCCGTGAGAAGAGGATTCGGTCAAACTAGAAGTTCCGTCGCAAACTGTCAAGCAATCGGCAACCAGATCTTTGATACGACGTAAGTCGAGACAGGGACTTTATCTGAGACGCCGAAGGGCCCCCAATTGACAAGAAACCGCGACTGACCTAGATTTGTTCTTTCGTCGCTGGGTCAGGTAGCTCAGTTGGTAGAGCATCGGACTGAAAATCCGAGTGTCGCCGGTTCGATTCCGGCCCTGACCACTATCAACAACGCCGTAACATCTTTGTTTTAAAGAAGTTATGGCGTTGTTTTTTTGCGCTCGCAATCATTTCCGCCAGCTTGCGGCTTCTTGAGTTCTCTCGCGAAGTTCGTAATTTCTAGCAAGTTCTAAACGTTCGGCGAGATCAGCGTTTACAGGGCGGAAATTAGATTCTTTCCGATTGCTTGGCCCATCGACGCGGCCAGCGTCTCAACGCACGAAGAAGTCGCCGGAACTAAAAGTTTGCCGTGCGATGACGTTTAGCGAAGGTCCGAGTGAAAATCGCCGCTATCAAAACGCCCAACTGTCGACCGCAGAACAAGAAACAGAATCAGGCCGCATGATGGAAGGGCGCTCGATACTGCGCCCCTCGGATCTTGCGGCCTGCGACGTATGACAAGCGTCATACGCGTGCTGTCTTCGCTGACGAAAAAGTCGTCGAGCAGCAGAGACCTTTAGACCATGTCTTTCAGGTTTTTCAGGGCGCGAATTTTGACTTTCACCGAAGCCGGTTTCGCCGGAACGTCCATCAATTCGCCCGGCTTGAACGGGTTCGGAACCCCTTTTTTCGCAGGACGCGCGGGAACTTTCTTCTTTTCGATTTTGATCAAACCGGGGAGCGAGATAGCGCCGGCGCCAGTTCGGCCCAACGATTTCTTCACTTCGTTTTGCAGCGCGTCCAAAACCGAGGAGACGTCTTTTTTCGCAAGCCCGGTTTCTTCCGCAATATTGTTCAGCAGTTCGGTCTTCGTCAGCGGCTTTTTCACGGTCGAGGCCGCAGCGGCTTTTTTCGCCATTTTTTCCCTCCTTGCGAGGCTGTGCAGTGTGGAATGATTGGTCCGTCCGTTGAGCGGAACGGGTTGATTAAAAGATTTCAGTCGAGTTTTTCAAGCCTGAGGGCGCTGCTTAATGCCCAAAAAACGGGAAAAACCGGGAAAAAACGCCATTTCGGCACATTTTGACCCTATTTTTTTCGGGCTCAAACCAAGGATAGCTCGATTTTTCGACGTGCGAGCTAGTTTGCCAAAGATCGCATGCGGCGCTCGAATTGCTACGATTCAATTGGTCATTTTCGTGCCTTTATCGTAAATTGTGGAGATAACTTCCCATTCATCGGCTGGAGCCGCCAAGCGTGATATTTCGCCACCTTGCCTACCTCTCAATCCCCGCCCATCCGGTTCGCATCGGCTTGATCGCCATCGCATGTTTCTCCCCCCTAACGGCCGGATCAACTCTGGCTCAGGTCGAATCGAACGAGAACTCCGTCTTTTTGGCCCCCCCCAGAGAAATACGCCTGCAAACCGAACGAGCGCGAGAAGCGATTGCCGAAAAAAAATGGACGGCGGCGGCCGAAGGACTCGGCTTGTTGCTCAACGCGCCTGATCTGGAAGATTTCTTCCTTCCGAATCAAGCGGCAGGCCCCGTCGAAATGAGCGTCAAAAAGGAAGCTCGCGACCTGCTCAACTCGCTGCCCAAGGAAGGACAAGAAGCGTTTGAGTTGTTGTACGGCGCCGACGCAAAATCGCTGCTTAAGCAGGCCGTCGAAGCCCGCGACCCAAGCTTGCTTTCCGAAATTTCGCGCCGCTACGCTCATACCGACGCCGGATATCAAGCGACGATTTTGTTGGCCCGCACCCAACTCGATCAAGGCATGCCGATGTCGGCGGTCTTAGCTTTACGCCCGCTGCTCCGCAGTCGGTTGGCTTTGCAAAAGTACGAGCCCGAAATCTCGTTGCTGATGGCGATCGGCTATTACGCCGCCGACGAAGAAGAGCAAGCGGTCGCGGCCCTGCAGTCGCTTCGCCAAAAACAGAAAAGCCAAGGCTACGAGATTCCCCCTTCGTTGCAAGATTTGTTCGCAGAGAAAACGGACCCGCGTCACTGGCTCGCGACCCAGTTTCAAGAAGCGGGCGCCTCCGCCGCGAAAATTCCTCAATCTTGGGTCGTGTTCGGCGGAAATTCGGCCCGCAACGCGCCGACTCGCGGCAGCGCGCCGCTGCGCAATCTGAACTGGCATGTTCGCATGGCGCGCAGCAGCAATGACGAAGCGCAAACGGAAGATGCGACGCAAGGCTTTATCGAGAACGATCTCGCCGTCATCCCGGCGGCGCAACCGTTGGTCGTGCGCAATCAAGTGCTGGTCCGCACGCCCTGGCATTTGCTGGGCGTTGATCTGACCACCGGCAAGGTCAAATGGAATTACCCATGGGACGCTTCCGACGTGAACCGAGTCGACTCGCAACTTAGCGTCGCGTCGAACACGCCCGGCTCAAGCTACCTTGACTTGATCAAAAAAAGAACATGGCTCGACGGCTGCTACGGACAGATCTCTTCAGACGGCGAACGCGTTTTTATTATCGAAGAAGCGACGCCGACCGAGAACCCGAAAAAGGGGCCGCGATTCGCTGGCTTCTTTAATGCCGTACAGGCTCCTTCGCCCAATCGACTCCGCTGCTTCGGGCTTCGTGGAGAAGGCGAGACGCTCTGGATCGCCGGCAGCGAGATGAGCGACGACCCCGCCCTGGCCGAAGCGCAGTTTCTCGGCGCTCCTTTGCCGGTTGACGGTTCGCTCTATACGATCGCCGAGGTGAACGGCGAAATCCGCTTACTCGTCTTTAACGCCGCCGACGGCAAGCTGCAATGGTCGCAACAACTGGCTCAGCTCGACGGTCTCTGGATGTCGGTCAACGAGCCGGCGCATCGCTTCTTCGGCGCTTCGCCTTCATACTCTGACGGCGTACTAATTTGTCCCACGAATATCGGCGTGGTAGCGGCGATCGACGTCCGTCAACGTTCGTTGCTTTGGGGGCATCAATATCAAACGATCGAACGCAGCCCGCGCCAAGGCTTCATCCAACGCCGCAAACAGCAAACGCGGCCAGGATTCGGCGATCGATGGGCCGACGGAAAGATCGTCATCGCCGGCAATCGCATCTTTCTAACGCCGCCGGAAACCGACGAACTACTTTGCTTAGATCGAATGAGCGGCAAAGAACTTTGGAAAAAGCCGCGTGAAGAAGGCGTTTATCTGGCGACCGTCACCGACGACGTCGCACTGATCGTCGGCGCCAAGGCGATCCACGGCTTGAAGGTCGACTCAGGAGACCCCGCCTGGGAAAGCCAACCGATTCCGGACGGCGGATTGCCGAGCGGACGCGGCTTTCTGAGCGGCGATTATTACTACCTGCCTTCGACGCAGGAAGAGATCTTGCGGCTCAAC
>JBITAD010000088.1:1589-4409 GCA_044439945.1 Blastopirellula sp. JB062 | reverse complement strand
ATGGGCCGAAGAACAAGGCATTTCGAGAAGCCGATCTGAAGGGAGGCGATCTGGTGCGCTGGAAGTATCAGCGCTATATCAAAGATTATCTCCGCTGCGTCGCGGCGGTCGACGACAATGTCGGCCGCGTCTTAGACTATCTCGACGAGAGCGGCCTAGCCGACGACACGATCGTGGTCTACACGTCGGACCAAAGCTTTTATCTAGGCGAGCATGGCTGGTATGACAAACGATGGATGTACGAAGAGTCTTTTCGTACCCCGCTGATGATTCGTTGGCCAGAAAAAATCAAAGCAGGCACGACGAACGACGCCTTGGTAATGAATCTTGATTTCGCCGAAACGTTTCTCGACGCCGCCGGCGTTGATATTCCGACCGAGATGCAAGGGCGCAGCTTCTTGCCGATGCTACTCGGCAAAAAGATGCCCGATTGGCGACAAAGCGTTTATTACCACTACTACGAGTATCCGCGGCCGCATCGGGTCGCCCCGCACTACGGAGTTCGAACTGATCGCTATAAGCTGATTCGCTATTATCAATCGGATGAGTGGGAGCTATTCGATCTAGAAAAAGATCCGCAAGAGATGAAAAGCGTCTACGCCGACTCGCAATACGCCGAAGTTCGCAATCAATTACAGGCGGAACTTAAAAAATTACGCAAACAATACGAAGATGACGGAACAGTCGTTCAATTTGACAAAGAGGGGAACGTCAAGTCTTCGTAACGTCGCGTCCAACGCTCCGCAAAAAGTTGATGACCTTACAGCCTCACAGCTGGTTTCAAAACCGATTTCATGCCCCAGGTTTTCTGATTTTGGCGAAATGCCGCGCGATGCCGAAGCGGGTCGCGGTAACCTGGACATCGAAATGAGGTTTTGAAACATGCTCGAAAAATAAAACCCCTCGTTCGCCATGGCTTGCGAAGAGGGGTTTTGCGTTTAACCGAAATGCGTCTTTACCGTGCGCCCTGACTATCGTCGCGGCAGCGGGTTCAAGATCGGCAACGAAGCTTCCTGCGGATGAAGCAACGACGGTTCTTCCAAATTTTTCGCCTCTAGCTGAACTTCAATCTCTTGGTCGGCCGCGACGTCCTGCGACTGGGCAGCCGGCTCTTCCTCATCCGTGATGACGATCATCGGCGGCTCCATCGGCGGTTCGTCAAGCTTCGTAAGGCTTTCGTCCGGTTCGCCGGGATAGTCTTGCGAACTGGCGACGCGACCGTCGGGATTCCAACTCATCCAGCGTCCGATTTGCTTTCCTTTTCGATAGACGCCGTCCGTCTTTTTCAAACCGTTTTCATGCCACCATAGCCAGCGACCATCTTCTTGCCCGGCGATGTACGAACCTTGAATCGCTTTTTGTCCGTTGGCGTACCACCAGATGAACTTGCCGACGGGAACGTCAAATTCGTATTCGCCTTCGACTTGAATTTGACCGTTCGAATAGTAGGTGACCCATTTGCCGTGGCGTTCGTCTTTGCCTTGCGCTTGATAATCGGCCAGTTGGGCGTCCCACCAGTTGTCGCGCGTTTTGGCGACCAACGGAGCGTGCAGATAAATGCCTTCGCTCTTTTTTCGCCCTCCCTTTTCCTGGTCTACCTTGGCGGCCAATTTGCGGCCTTTGATAAAGAGCGAACGATTCGGCGATTTGGCGCCGCGAGCGTATTCGACGAATTCGCCGTCCAACAACCCGTCTACGTAGTTCGCTTCTTGCACCTTTGAACCGTCGACGTTGTAAAAGTTCGCCGGTCCATGGCGCTGGCCGTCGACGAAGCTGATCTCCATGACGATGCGTTGATTCGCGTCATGAATGCCCCAAACTCCATGAAGCCGCCCATCTTTGAAGGTCGCGGTCGATACGAACGGCGGTTTGAACTGATTAAACGGCGCCGAGCGAAACATGTTTGATTCGCCCCCCCGAAACCAACGTGACCAGACGCCGTCTCGCTGGTTGTGTTGGTATTGGCCTTCGGCAAGCATCGTGCCGTTCTCGTCGAGATGCTTCCAATAGCCATGATTGACGTAATTGCCTTCTTCGTCCTGCGTTACCTCGCGTTCGATTTTGATCGATGCGTTCGGGTAACGCTCTTGAATGAGTTCGACGTCGCCCGCTGCGGCCGCGGCCGGCGAGCTGATAGCGACGCAACCCAAAAGGGCCCAGGCGGTCGCATTCCATCGTCGTCGCATTTCACACTCCTTTGCGTTGAATCATTCGAGAGGCGTCGTCGATCGTCGCTGCGCTAACCCGGCTCTGCAGGCCGAAATGTACGGACGAGACAAACCCCCTCTGCGCCTGTTCTTGATTTCAGTTAAATCCTTTAACCGCCCCATCAAGATTCGTCCTAATGATTGTTTCGACGCAACCTTCAGGCATTTCCATTCCCTTTGATCCTTGCCGCAATAGCGGAAAATGCGCAACCCCCTCGCTGACCGATACCGCAGACTGCAAATTACCCAAACCGCCTTGACCTCAAAGGAACAAAAACCAAAGTATGCGTAAACAGGGTTAAACTGTTACGATAAAGCGGTTCGTCCCGCCTGTTTTCTCCCTGCGCCGATCATGACTCGTAAATCGATTTTTTTCAGCTTGCTGCTGTTGCTGGCAAGCTCTGGTGCTATCGCATCGCCTTCGGCCCCATACCGTTCGCCGGTTGACGTCGCTCTTGATCCCAAGGGCGAGTGGTTGGTATCGGCTAATCAAACTTCCGGCACGTTGTCTTTGATTGATCTCGCCGAGGGGCGCGTCCTTGACGAACTCACGCTCGGCAATCGACTTAGCTACGTGGTCGTATGTCCCGACGGCGAAACGGCTTTGGTCAGC
>JBITAD010000088.1:0-1579 GCA_044439945.1 Blastopirellula sp. JB062 | reverse complement strand
TTGCATAAAGTGAAAATCAAGGCGGGGAAGCTAAACAAGGACGCGGCGATCAAGGTCGGTTTCGATCCGCATGGCATCGCCGTCACGAAAGACGGATCGCGCGCTTTCGTCGCTTTACCCAGCGGTCACGCCGTCGGCGTCGTCGATCTGTTTCAAAATCGGTTGATCGAACGCTCGTTTCCTGGATCATTACCCCGTTATTTGGCGCTCAGCCCCGACGACACCCGGCTGGCGGTCGGCTTATCGGGCGAAGGCTCGATCGCGGTGCTAGAAACGATCGGCAACTCGACGCTGTATAAAACCCGTATCAAAGGGCTGAACGTCGGCCACATGAAAACGTCGGCGGATGGTAAACAGGTCTACTTTCCGTGGCTACATTATGGCGAAAACATTCCTTCTCCGAACAACATCCGCCGCGGCTGGGTGCTGGGCAATCGACTTGGCAGAGTCGACCTGACCGCTGACGCGCTAGACGAAGTGCTTTCGCTTGATACCGAAGGAAACGCGGTCGCCGATGCGTTCGGCATCGACCTGACGCCTGACGAATCGCATGCGGTCATCTCGGCGAGCGGCACGCACGAGTTGCTCGTGCTACGACTTTCCGATTTAAAGATGTACACGGTTGGTTCGACGGAACATATCGACCAAGAATTGCTTGAAGACTCGGCCCGTTTCGCTCGAATTCCGGTAGGCGGACGCCCGTTAGGCGTCGAAATCTCGTCTGACGGCCGATATGCGTATACGGCCAATTATTTGTTAGACGCGATTCAAGAAATCGATTTAACGACGCACGCCGTCACACGTACTTTCCCCTTAGGCCCGCCGGTCGAGATGACGCTGGCCCGTCAAGGCGAAGCGTTGTTCTTCGACGGCGACAAAAGTTTCGATCGCTGGTATAGCTGCCACAGTTGCCATTATGAGGGGGGCGGCAACGCCGAGATTTTCGATACGCGCAACGATCGCACTTTGGGCACGTACAAAACTACGCCAGTTCTTTGGAACGTCAGTCATACCTCTCCCTGGACTTGGCACGGCTGGCAGCAAGATTTGCGAAACGCCATACAAACTTCTTTCACCGAAACGATGCAAGGCGAAAAATTAAACGAGAAAGAAATCGATGCGCTGATCGCCTACTTCGCGCAGTTAAAACCTCCCGCGAACCCTTATGCCCGCGATCAAGCCGACTCGCGCGCCGTAGCTCGCGGCAAAGCAATCTTCCAGAGCGACAAAGCGGCTTGCAGCAGTTGTCACGCAGGCAAACAGTTTACGGACGGTTTGACGCATGACGTCGGCACGGGACATCGGCGAGATCATTACGACGGGTACAATACCCCGTCTTTATTGGGCGTCTACTCAAAGGTTCGCCTGTTGCATCATGGCCGCGCTCGTAGTTTAGAAGCAGTCTTGACCGAATATCATGCCCCGGAAGAGGTCGCCGGCGAGCCGTTGACCGCTCAAGAAGTACGCGATTTGATCGCATATCTTAAAACGCTATAGCCCGAGCCAGATCCGGCGTGAAGCGGGCGATTTTGAAGGGGAACGAGCCCAGGGAGATTTTTTTTCTCCCTGCAGCGCACTT
>JBITAD010000087.1:0-18481 GCA_044439945.1 Blastopirellula sp. JB062 | reverse complement strand
CCCGGTTTTTGCGAAGCAGTTGCTCCGATGATCTTGCACGTCGCTTTGAATGCCGATGCGAAATCCGGCGCCGCCGTCCGCTTTGTTGACGGCGACCTGACGCAGTCGCACCGACATTTGCAACGCGCCCTGCGGATTGGTCAATTGATGCGTCAGCGAGTGGACGTTGCGATTTCCGCCTGTCGATTGGCACTCGGCGGCGCCGTCGACGATGCGCCAATCTTCCATGGGGTTGGCCCAATATTCTCCGCCCAGCCAGATTCGATCATGTCGATTTTCGAGCCGGCTGACGGACGACGCATCGCCGCCGGTATCCTCTTTCGCTTGGAGCTTCGTGTTTTGCAGGCTAAGCAAGGCAGTGCTGGCCGCCATCGCCTTGATTGCGATGCGTCGAGTCGGTTTTTCCATGATTGGGAGCTCCTAGCAGCTGGCGAGGGGGGGAAATTACGCACGCGCGCAATGCGACGTAAAACCGGCGCGCGTTGGCAGGCGACAGGCGACTTCTTCCATAACTACGATAATTTGAATTGGCGCATAAAAAAACCCTCGCCGCGAGATGCGGCCAGGGCTTTTGGAGGTTTCGAGCGTAATCTGCGGAGATTACATGTTGCCCAGTTTGGCGACCAGGTCAGCGGTACGAGCCGAATAACCGGCTTCGTTGTCGTACCACGAAACGACCTTGACCAGCGAACCGTTGATCACGTCGGTTTGCGGGGCGGCGAAGATCGAGCTGTGCGGGTCGCCGATGATGTCGGACGAAACGAGCGGGTCTTCGGTGTAACACAAGATGCCCTTCATCGGGCCTTCGGCGGCCGCTTTCATCGCGGCGTTGATGTCTTCCTTGGTGACCGACTTGTCCAGGTTGGCGACCAGGTCGACGACGCTGCCGGTCGGAACCGGAACGCGCATCGAGATGCCGGTCAACTTGCCTTTGAGGGCCGGAATCACCAGACCGACCGCTTTGGCGGCGCCGGTCGAAGTGGGAATGATGTTGAGCGCGGCGGCACGAGCGCGATACGGATCGGCGTGCGGCAGGTCAAGCACTTGTTGGTCGTTGGTGTAGGCGTGAATCGTGGTCATCAAACCATCTTTCAGGCCGAACGAATCGTTCAGAACTTTGGCGACCGGAGCCAGGCAGTTGGTCGTGCAGCTGGCGTTCGACACGGTTTTCATGTCGGCGGTCAGTTCGTTGTCGTTAACGCCCAAAACGCAGGTCAAATCGGGAGCGTCTTTGGCCGGAGCGCTCAGCACGACCTTTTTGGCGCCGGCGTCCAAGTGCGAGTCGTAGCCCGCTTTGGCGTCGGTTTTGCGCGAGGTGAAAACGCCGGTGCTTTCGACGACGACGTCGATGCCCAAGTCGCCCCACGGCAACGCGGCCGGATTGCGTTCTTCAAAGACGCGAATCTTCTTGCCGTTAACGGTCAAACCTTCCGAGTCGTACTCGACCGTGCCGGGGAAGCGGCGGTGCGTACTGTCGTACTTCAGCAAGTTCGACAGCATTTTGTTGTCGGTCAGATCGTTGATCGCGACCACTTCAAATTCTTCGCCGCGAGCGATCAGATTGCGAAAGGTCAAACGACCGATACGTCCAAAACCATTAATTGCAACACGAACTGCCACTGTCATTTCTCCTTGAACTAGCGCCGCGGTCAGGGGTGTGACGACCAAGTGCGACGCAAACTCGGCTAGTGATGTATCGACTCAAGCGGACGTTGGATCGCCGCTTGCGAAAGCTATGTCAGCGAGTCCGTCGCTACGATTGCTCCGTCGCGGCCTCGTCAAGTGAGGACAAGGCCGGCATAAAGAAGAAGGCGATTATACTTCCCTTAAAACTGCTTCACAACGGGCGTAAGGGGCGCCGCACAGAGATGGCTGAAGGTGGGGACTCTCGCCTTGCGGGCAATATTCGGGTGGCAACCCCCGTTTATAGGCGGACTATTTTACGCAGAACGCCGCAGTTGGGCGGCGAGTGACGAAAGCGAGAAAAACGATGTCGGAAAAATTCATAATTAATCGTGACGACCTAGCAGGTGCCGGAGCCCGCGAAAGATCATCAGCGAGAAGCCGCTCCCCAAACCGCCCGAGACGATGCCGATCAAACTGCCGATCAGCAGGCCTTGATAGGGATCTTCGGCGATCAGCAGCCCATAGAACGCGCCCATCGCCAGAAACGCCGCGACGATCACCCCTTGCAGCAGGTTATCTTTCCAGCGGAAGTTGGGCCCGAAAAACAGATCGGTCAGCAGGTTATAGACCGATCTGAGCGTCGAAGCTCGCGGCGAACGGGGCGGTGACGAATTCATCGGGCGAATTAAGCAAGAACAGCCGGTTCTCAATCGCAAGCGACGTCGCTTACAATCACACTCGATACATTAGAAGTTAATAAGTTGCGTTCGGTTAGCCAGACATGCCCCTAGGCGGACCGGAATTTCGCGATCTTCATGAAAAATTTGTACGCTCGTCCACATTTTGGCGCCCCCTGCACCCGCTAGACTTGTGGGCGAAACTTTCAGGTCACGATTTCGTCGGGACGTTCTCTCGCGTAGTGCGTCCGTCGTTTTCTTTACTCTCCCATCAGGAACTTCGACATGACTAACGACAAACGGCAGCTTGATCGCCGCGACTTTAACCGTCTTTCCGTCGCCGCGCTCGGCGGAATGCTAGGAGGCGCCGCGATCGGTTGCGGGCAATCGAAACCGGACGCCGCCGCGACCGACGATCATTCCGACGCCGAATCGGGCGGCGGCGAGCAAAGCGTCGCGATGCACCTTTGCCGCGGCTTGAACGAATGCAAAGGACAAGGCAAAGGGGGCGAAAACGAGTGCGCCGGCGCCGGCGCTTGTTCGTCGCTAGAACCGCACGCCTGCGGCGGCAAAAACGAATGCAAAGGCCAGGGCGGTTGTCACAATATGGTCGGCACGAACGAGTGCAAAGGCAAAGGGGGTTGCGCCATTCCGTTGATGGAAGGAGCCTGGAAAGGCGCTCGCGAAAAATTTGAAGCCCGCATGAAAGAAGAAGGCAAAGAGTTTTTGCCGGCCCCCGAAGCGAAGTCGTAAGCTCGCTTTGATCTCTTGGTCCATCGTCCGGCGCGGCGCCGTGCCGCGCCGGCATGCGTAACAATTGAGAATGCCATGACCGCGTCGCGGTTCGGATTGCAAAATTTGGGGCTCGGCGTCGGTTTGCGCACGGTCCACTTCAGCCACATCTTGCGGCATTGGCCTCCGGTCGATTGGTTCGAGATTATCTCTGAGAACTATATCGATACCCAAGGCCGGCCGCGCTACGTGCTAGACCAGATCGCCGAGCGATATCCGATCGTCATGCACGGCGTTTCGATGTCGATCGGCAGTACCGATCCGCTTGACTTCGACTATCTTGCGAAGCTCAAGCGTCTGGCCGAAGCGATCAACGCCCGTTGGATCTCCGACCATCTTTGTTGGACCGGAGTCGCCGGACGCAACTCGCACGATTTGCTGCCGATTCCGTACAACGAAGAGTCGCTGGCCCATGTCGTCGCGCGTATCAAAACGGTGCAGGAATATCTCGAACGCCCGTTGGTGCTCGAAGATCCTAGCTCGTACGTGACCTTCGCCGCTTCGACGATGACCGAGTGGGAGTTTTTGTCGGCGATGGCCGATCAGGCCGATTGCGGCTTGTTGTTAGACGTCAACAACGTTTACGTCTCGGGCGTTAATCATGATTTCGATCCCGAGCAATACGTCCGCGGCGTTCCGCACGATCGGATCGTTCAGTTTCATCTGGCCGGGCATACCGACATGGGCGATTATTGCATCGATACGCATGACGCCGCCGTCATCGACCCGGTGTGGCGGCTTTACCAGTTGGCTTACCAACTGACAGGCGGCGCATCGACGCTGCTCGAATGGGACGCCAACATTCCCACGTTCGACGTGTTGCAGGCCGAATTGCAAAAGGCCCGCCGCCATATCGCCGGGAAACGCGAAGAGCTTTCGGCGCCGGTCGCATCGCCGGAACCGAAGACTCTTTCGCCGCATCCATTGCACTTTGTCCCGCCCGAGATCGAATGAGCCAAACGCCGCAACTATCGACGATACAGCGCTGGATGCAAAGCGTGATTACGCACCCGCAAGGGATCGCCGCCGGTATCGAATCGGCCGCTTCGCGCCAATGGATCAACGTGGCGAGCGAAGACGTTGAGCAAGTGATCGGGCGAAGTCGCCGTCGAACGAGCGTCGAACGGTTGCAAGTTTACGGCAACGCCTATTTCGCCCGCCTGGTCGAGTGCATGCGCGATCAGTTTCCGGCGTTAGTCGCCGCCTTGGGACAAGAGTTGTTCGACGGCTTTGCGCTGGATTATCTCGATAAGCGTCCATCGACAAGTTATACGCTGGCTCGCTTGGCCGATCAGTTTGTCGAACATCTTGAAGCGACCCGGCCTCCGGTCGAAGACAATCAGCCGGGCTGGGCCGATTTTTTGATCGACCTGGCGCGATTTGAATGGAGCGTGGCGCAAACGTTCGATGGTCCGGGAACGGAAGCGAGCGGGGTCATCTCGACCGACGATCTGGCGTCCGTTTCGCCCGAAGCGTGGCCGCAAGTCGAGCTGGTCGCGGCGCCATGTCTCAGTCTGCACGCTTATCGCTTTCCGATTAACGATTACTTTACCGAGTTTCGCGCGGGGCGCGAGTCTCCGATTCCGGCTGCGTCGGCGACTTGGTTGGCATTGTCGCGACGCGACTTCGTGGTGCGTCGCATCGCGCTGGAAGAAGATGAGTTTCATTTGCTGCAAGCGTTAATCGTCGGCGGAAGAGTCGGCGAAGCGATCGCCCAAGCGGCCGAACGCGCCGCTGATTTTGACGCGTTCGCGCAGCAATTGCCGGCTTGGTTTCATCGCTTTGCCCGCGAGGGATTCTTTATCCAACTGAAAAAGCCGACCTCGCCCGACGTTTGCGCCTAAGCGGCGTTTGGCCAGCGGCGAATCGCTAGCACGTGGTTACGTCATCGCGCGCTAGGGGCTAAAATGACCAATTCGGATAATCGCCCCCCCGTGTTTTTAGCGCAAGAGGAGACGCGATGAAAGTCGCTTCCATCGAGACCGACAAAGGTACGATCAAAGTTCAGTTGCACGACGATAAAGCGCCGAAGACGGTCGCTAATTTTGAGAAGCTTGCCAAAGACGGCTTCTACGACGGCTTGAATTTCCATCGCGTGATCAGCGATTTCATGATCCAGACCGGGTGTCCGCATGGCACCGGAACCGGCGGTCCTGGCTATAAGTTTGAAGACGAATTTCATCCCGACCTGAAACATGACGGCCCCGGCGTGTTGTCGATGGCGAACTCGGGCCCCAATACGAATGGCTCGCAGTTTTTCATCACGCACGTAAAGACCGACTGGTTAGACGGTAAGCATGCCGTGTTCGGTCGAGTGACCGAAGGTCAAGACGTCGTCGACTCGATTGAGCAGGGCGACAAGATGGTCAAAGTGACGGTTGAAAACGCCGAATAAGGCTTCGATCCGTCGGCGGCGTCGCTGCGCGATGCGTTGGTTTCGTCTCTTGATGCGACTGCGACATCGCGCTGCGGCCCCTAGCGATACGGCTTCCACTCTGGGGCCGTCGCCGTGCGAGCGGCCGGTTGCTCGTCGCTTGAAGGAAGCGATTCGACCGTCGCCGGCACATTGATGCGCGGCGGACGACGCGTCCGGCTTAACTGCAAATCTTGCATCGCCGGAGTCCAGCGAGACGAAATGGTCGCCGGCAACTGAATGCGGATCTCTTTTTTCTGCTCGATCTTTCGCCCGTCCAGCGTTTCGAACCGGACGAAGAGGACCAACGATTCATGCTCGGGATAACCGCCGGTCCACGGTAGTTGCAAATGGATGCCTCGCCCTAAGAGCGAACGTTTCATTTTGCCTTGTGCGTCGGCGGCGTCAAAATCCCAGCGAGCGACGTACGCCTCTTTGCCTTCAAAGGCCGGGTCGAGCACCACCACCGACAGCGGGCCTGTTTGATCGACGTATTGACCGTCGCGGTTACGCGGTTCGATGACGACCATGACCCCTTCGTCGCCTGGTTTTTTGTCAAAGTCGTAGCCGCCGGTTAGCCGCGGATTGATATGGATCGCCGTGATGTGGCGATCGACGACTTCCGCTTCGTCGGCGTCTAGTTCTAAGCCGAGATCAATAGTCGGCGCTTGCAAGGCTGGCGACTGACGCACCGGGCGTAAGCCGGTGGCGAACGTTTCGGGCGAATCGCTCAAGCCGTTTCGCGAGAGAAAGTCGTCATCTAAATCGGGCAGTCCGAGCCGTTTGCGCAGCGTTTGATTTTCGCGACGGATCGAATAGATTTCCGATTCTTTGGCCTCGACCACGTCTTGCAGCGAATAGACCTTGTCTTCTAGATAGCGCAAATCGCGCTCTAGCAGTTCGATGTTCGGATCGCTGCGGCAGCCGGTCAACGCAAGCGCGCCAGAGAAACCGAGCAGCAGGGTTATAAGGCGGAAAGGCGTCACGTTTTCGCTGGTTCGTGGGAGAGCAAAATGCCGGCTTCGTACCGGCAGCATCAGGTAAATAGAGCAATTCGGAATGGATGTCAAACCCAACCCCGGCAAACAAGACGCAAGACTTGACGCAAAAGGGCGATAATTATCAAGAAAACTTTCGCTGCTAGCATGCCGGCTTGATCTGGCGTCCGCCGGCAGATTTCGGTAGAAGTTTCAGCGCCTACATCCATTAATCTTGATCGAATCATCCCGCAGGACGTAAGTCATGGCGCTGAGACGGAAATCGCGCGAGAGAGACTACTATGACGAAGATCGTCAAGCGAAGCCGCGCCGCAGACGATCGCGGCGGCGCAGCGGAAGCAGTTGGCGCTGGATGGCGCTGGCGATTGCGCCGGTCGTCATCTATCTGCTGCCCAGCATCATTGCGATGACGCCGTTGCTGGGGATCGCCGTTCGCAGCGCTGCGGGCTCGATCAACGGCAGCGCGTCGGTCGGCAACGCCTCGTTGGGGTGGATGTCGTCGACCGTCTTGCGAGACGTTTCGCTGGCCGATCACGAAGGGAACGTCGTTGCGACGATCGAAGAGCTGAAAATCAGCAAGTCGCTATTGGGGCTGCTATGGAATCAAAACGATCTAGGCGCGGTTGAAATCTTGCGACCCCAGGCCGACATCGTCGTCTCGCCGGGCACAAGCAATCTAGAACAGATTCTCTTTCCGCCGGAGATCGACGAGCCGATTGACGAGGAGATTGTTGAGTCGAGCGACGAGCCGTTTGCGATGCCGAAGATGGAGCTAACGGTGCGTGAAGGAGCGATTCGGATTCGCGAAACGACTTCCTCCGATCAATGGTCGCTTGATGATTGCGCGATTGACTTCGCTTCGACCGCGACCGACGAGGCCGGCGTTGCGCAAAACTTTACGCTGCAAACGGCCGTCACGCAGGGCGAACAAGCAGGACGCTTACAAGCGCAAGGAACCTTCGGCGGCGGAGCCGGCGCGGTGGACGTGATTGCCGAGAACGTGCCGCTTGGTTTGGCGCAAGCGATCAGTACCCGACTTGAAACCGACCTGCGCGCCCAAGGCAAGCTCGACGGCAAACTGCGCCTAGCGCAATCGGCCGAAGGAAACTCGCTTTCCGGCGATATGCAAATCGTCATCGGCGGAGTGATCTGGCCCCAGGCGTTAGGCCCCGACCAAATTAACGGCGGGCAAATCGCGTTTCGCGGAAAAATGTTGCACGGCGGCGGGCGATTGCGCGCCGAGCAGGTCGCTATTACCACCGACGTCGGCGCCAATCTGGTAGCCGACGGCGACGTTCCGATCTCGCAACTGACCAACTTGACTGCCGCGCCGATCGCCGCCAGCCAACAAGCTTGGCGCTTGGGCGGCACGCTGGATCTCGAAAAATTAGCCGCTCGATTTCCGCAGCTAATGCGCTTGCGCGAAGACGCCGTCATTCAGTCTGGGCAAGCCGTCTTTAAGCTCTCGCACGATCCGCGGCAGCCGGGGGTGATCTCGGCGACAGGCAGCGTCAGCGACGTCGGCGCGCTGGTCGCAGGCCAAGAGGTGATGTGGCGAGATCCGTTGGCGGTCAACTTGGCGCTGGTGCAAGGAGAAGCCGGTTTGCAGTTGCAACATGCCGAAGCGACCGCCAGCTTTCTGCAGGCGGACGGAACGGGAGACGCCAACGGCGCGCAGATTCGTGCGACGCTCGATCTCGAAAAACTATCGGCCGAGCTGGCTCAGTTCGTCGATCTCGGCGTCGATCTTTCCGGCGTCGCCGACGGTCTGGTGCAAATTCAGCGGCGCGACGAAGCGAGCGCGAATTTAGCCGGAGCCTTTCGCGGCGCCAACATGCGGGCGACCCGCGACGGGATCGATATTTGGAACGACGACGCGGCGGAGATCAAATTTAACGCGACCATTCGCGATAGCTCAATCGTCGAGAGCGGCATGCTGCGTTGGATCGCCGGCAACGATTTGCTGGCGATCGATCTGGCGGCTCCGATGACGATCGGCGCCGCCGAGCCGAAACAGATGAAGCTGCAATTGAACGGCTCGCTCGCTCGCTGGCAAGGGCGACTGGCCGGACTGGCTGATCTGGGCGAGTTGCATTTGGACGGTACGACCGCCGCGACGGCCCAATTGGTGCTGACTGAAAACCAAGCGAAACTTTCGGGCGTTCGCGCTTCGCTTAGCAATCTTGCGATTCAGTCGGCGACGCTGAACGTTTACGAACCGAACGTCGAGCTTGACGGCGAGTTGGCGTACGGCTTCAACGACGGTCGTATCTTAGCCCCGCATTTTACGCTGGTCGGGTCGACCATTTCTGCACGCGGCAAGCAAGTCGACTATTTGCCTGCGACTCAGTCGCGCAAACGTTCGGCCGTCGGCAGCATCGCCTATCGGTTAGATTTGAATCGAACGTTGCAATGGAAGCGTTGGCAGACGCAGCCGGCGTTTCGACCGGCCGGAGAACTGGCGGGCAGTTTAAACTTTACGCAAGAAGCGGACGGAGCGACCGCCCGGATCGTCGGCGAGATCAAAAATTTTCAGTTAGCGACCTTAAAGCGAGCGGCGAACTCGCCAATGCGGCAAGTCAGCATGCGCACCGATGTAGCCGGCGGCTCGTCGTACGATGTCATCTGGCGCGAGCCGAGCGTCGGCTTTGAGGTAAACTGCGCGATTGACGCGGCCGATACCGCGGCGATCGAGACGATGCGTCTGACGACATCCGCGCTGCAGATCGCCGCCGCCGGCGAGATTCGCCAATGGTCGGTTGCGCCGCTGGCCAATTTGCAAGGGACCGCCACTTACGATTGGGATCAACTGGCGCCGCTGATCGCTTCTTTCGCCGGGGAAGAGGTCAAACTGAGCGGCAAACAGCAATCGCCGTTTCAAATTTCGGGACCGTTGGGCGCGCCCGAAACGGAGTCGAACGGGGCGTTCGCTTGGTTATCGCCGCAACTTGCTGCCAGCGGGGCGCTCGCTTGGCAGCAAGCGTCGTTGTACGGCATTCCGATCGGCCAAGCCGAGCTGAAGGCGCAATTGAACCAGGGAGTCGCCAGTTTGGATCCGCTGCGGCTTGATATCAGCGGCGGTAAGCTGAACGCCGCCCCGCAGTTGACTTTGCTCAACGATCCGCCGTTGTTGCGGTTGCCGCAAAATCGGATTGTCGAAAACATGCTGATCACTCCTGCGATGTGCCAAGGTTGGATGAAATACGCCGCGCCTTTGTTAGCCGACGCCACGCGGGCCGAAGGGCGGTTTTCGCTCGACGTGCGGCAAGGCGATTTTCCTCTCTTCAATCCGATGGGCGGAGAAGCGTCGGGGACGTTGACCATTCATGGGGCGGAAGTGCGGCCTGGACCGTTGGCGTATCAGTACGTCGTGATCGCCAAGCAGATACAAGCGATCGCCAAAAAGCAGTTGCCTGGCGCGATCAACCCGAACGAGACGGTATTAATGCGGATGCCCGAGCAGCAAGTGCCGATCCAAATGACGGGCGGTCGGGTATATCATCAAAATCTGACGATGCAAATTGACTCGGTCAAAATCGTCAGCCAGGGTTCGGTCGGGGTCGATCAAACGATTCAGATGGTCGCGACGATCCCAGTGCAAGATTCTTGGATTCAAAGCAATCCGTCGCTTAACGCGCTGCGCGGAAAGACGTTGCAAGTGCCGATTAACGGAACGCTTGAGAGCCCGCAAATTGACGCACGCGCGATCGAGAACATCGCCGGTCAAGCGATCGGCGGCGCAGCGCAAGACTTGCTTGAAAAGGGGATTAATCGCGGTTTGAACGAACTGTTCAATCGATAGGCGGACGCCGACTAGCCCGGCAGCCAAATGGCGCCGCGGCTTTCTTGTTGGGCGGTTTGTCCGATCCGGCGGGCTTTGATACGCACGTACGGCGCGACGTAGCGACTGCGATCGGCGAACGAATCGGCTTCAGCGTCGTCTTTGGCGTGCAACGGTTCGACGAAATCTTCGATGACGAAGCCGGCGCGACACATTAGGCCGATCAGTTCTTCCCAGCGATGCAGATATTCGAGCGTGCCTTCTTCTCGATGGCGACTGCCGGAGACCGGCGGAAGCGGGCCGCTGCGATAATAGGGCTCGATCAGTTCATAGCCGCCGGGGCTGCGGCGGACGTCGGTTTGCAGGCTGGTCGGCGTTTTATGTTGGCTGATATAAACGCCGCGTTCGTTTAGCAGACGCGCCGCTTCGGCGTAGACCGGACGCAGGTCTGGCACGTAGCAAGTGCTGACAGGATGAATGATGACGTCAAAATCGGCCGTGCCAAGCATCGACAGGTCGTCCATCGACGCTTCGATGGTGGTCAACGATAGGCCGCGCGCGGCTGCGACCTGGCGATCTAATTCGAGCTGAGCCGGGCTAATGTCGACCACGGTGACCGTGGCGCCGGCGGCGGCGTAAAGCGGACCTTGGCGACCGCCCCCGGCGCCCAGGCACAACAATCGGAGCCCAACGACGCTGCCGCCGAGCCAGCCCCAGCGATCGACGAGCGCCAAGGGGTCGCGAAAGTCGGCGTCGTCGGCTGGGCGGGCAAATCGATCTCGCTGTTTTACCTTGCGGTCCCAGGCGGCCCGGTTGTGGTCTTGCGCGACGAGCGACGTATCGTTTGGCGGGTTGGAGTCAGCAGACAAATGGGGCTCCTTGCTTTACCAGCGATAATCGCACTGCCGGCAGCGGACTTC
Organism: Blastopirellula sp. JB062; assembly: GCA_044439945.1. GTDB lineage: Bacteria > Planctomycetota > Planctomycetia > Pirellulales > Pirellulaceae > Blastopirellula. The sequence goes on along the minus strand of JBITAD010000087.1, from coordinate 7,274 downwards.
GATTTGCAAAAGGTCGATTCCGCGGGGGCGATCGGCGCCGCACCGCGGACAGATAAAACCAAAATAAGCGCGCGCGGTCGCGCGGCCTAGCTCCCAATAAAGTAAGGCGCATAAGAGCGTGTTGACCCCTGCGTACGCGGCGGGCCAAACTTGCCGCACTGCGAGCGAGCCGAGCAAAAAAAACGCTGACGAGACGGTTGCGAACGCTAGATAATAGCGTGCGGTCGCCCAGACGGCGCGGCCGCCGAACCACAAACCGACCGCCAGCAGCAGCGGCAAATAGGGGAAGAGCAAGATCGCTTGGGATCGATCATCCTCGTAAACGGCCAGCATGACGGCGACGCAAAGTTGAAACAAGGTCAGCAGCGCCGAGAAGAAATAGACCAGCGCGACCGAAGGGGGCGTCGCCGCGACGGCGTCGGAAGATTCGGAATCGTCCGGCGAGCGAAACGGGTTGGAGGGTTCGCCTGACGACATGCGGCAGTTCCATGAAAAAAGCCGACGTCGCAACCAGCGGCCGTCGGCTTATTGAAGTTCGTTGGAAGCAGCCTGAAAAGCTTAGTCGAGGAAACCGACCAGCTCTTGGCTGCGACTTGGCTGTTGCAGTTTACGAACCGCTTTGGCTTCGATCTGGCGAATACGTTCGCGGGTCACTTTGAAAATGTGCCCGACTTCTTCGAGCGTATAGCTGTAACCGTCGCCGAGGCCGTAACGCAGTTTGATGATCTCGCGTTCGCGGTAGCTGAGGGTTTTCAGCACGCGACTGATGCGAGTTCGCAGCATCTCTTGCGCGGCGCCGATCGCCGGGCTTTCGGCTTCGCCGTCGGGCAGCAAATCGCCGAACTGGCTGTCTTCGCTATTGCCGACCGGACGGTCCAGCGAGATCGGATAGCGGCTCATCGCCAAGACGCGGCGCGCTTCTTCGACGGTCGTGCCGGCGCGGCGGGCCGTTTCTTCCAGGGTCGGTTCGCGCCCCTTCTCTTGCAGCAATTGACGAGCGACGTTTCGCACGCGCGACATCGTTTCGACCATATGAACCGGGATGCGAATCGTCCGGCTTTGATCGGCGACGGCGCGGGTGATCGCCTGGCGAATCCACCACGTGGCGTAGGTGCAAAACTTGAAACCGCGACGATACTCGAACTTGTCGACCGCTCGCATCAAACCGGCGTTGCCCTCTTGGATCAGGTCCAAGAAGCTGAGCCCGCGGTTGCGATACTTTTTGGCGATCGAAACGACAAGTCGCAAGTTGCCTTCCGAAAGTTCGCGTTTAGCTTGTTGATACTCGGAGTAGATCACTTTCAGCTGATTGCAGCGACGACGCAGGCTGGTCGGCGTTTCTTGGGTGGCGACCAAGATGTTGCGGTATTCGGTGATCCACTCGGCGCGTTCGGCTTCGGCGCCGTTCGCTTTTTTGTGCTCGTCGATCAGCACTTTCAGGTCGTCGATTCGCTTCGAGAAATCTTCGAGCGTGCCGATCTTGGCTTCGATGCGTTGCGTGCGCAGGCCGAGCTCTTCGACCAGTTTGACCGCGCGGCGGCGGCGACGGCCCAAGCGAACCCACGCTTCGGCGCGTTGGTTTTCGCTGCGCGACTTGCTGGTGGCGACGCGATAATCTCGATAGTTCCGCTTGAGAAGGATATCGAGCGTTTTCAGGTTGTGCGGTAAACGGCCGAGGATCTGCTCTTTTTCAAGGCGATCGGTCACCGAGACTTGCACGGTGCGGTCAAACGGCAGCTCGCCGTCTTGGACGCGACGCAAAACCTTGATCGCGTCTTGAATGACGTAATCGCATTCCAGCAGCATGCCGCGAAACTTGGCGCGAGTCAGCTCGATTTTGCGAGCGAGAAAAATTTCTTCCTGGCGCGTCAGCAGCGGAATTTCGCCCATCTGCGTTAAATACATGCGGACCGGATCATCCGACCAGGTCTCGCCGTCATCGCCGAGAAATTCGTCAGACGAATCGTCCACGCTATCGGCGTTATCCGCATCGACGTCCAGCATCGGACCATCTTCGCTGTCCCCATCCAACACTTCGACCGAAGCGTCAAAATCTCGGGGACTGCGGACGCGTGCGTCATCGTCTTCAAAATCATCAATCAGGGCGTCGTACAACATTGCACTCCTTCACTCGCCAAAACGTGAGTTGGGATTTCCTAGTTGAGGAAGCGATCTAAATCCTGGTTGTCAGATCTCCGCTTGGGTTGATCGCATCCGACGCCGAAGGAACGCGGCAAGGCGTTGCAGTCGGATGTTGCGATTCGCCTCGAAATGAGGCAGCGAAAATGGATCACAAGGTTTAGCGTTTCTCTCGTTGTTTTTCGCGGCTGCTTGGTATCAAACCAAACAAGTCTACCACCGAACTAATAACGTACAGCCGTCCGTGGACATTTGGTAAAAGATTAGACATAAACGCGTTACGACCTCGATCCATATGCCGTAATCACGCCGCTTCCCCAAGACGCCGTAATTTCCCTACGTGCTACGTCCGCCATCTCTTGAGTATTGCGACGGCATCCTGCCCGCCTAAATTGAAAAAACGACTCGGCCGGGTGGTCGAACTCGTTTTTCTTCAATTAAGCATTGCCTAATCGCCCCAGTTTTGCCATTTTTAAGAGGTCATTGAAAAATGCCTTCTTTACGGCAAATTGGTTCTTTCGTTTCCTGTTTAACCGACATGCTGAATACGCATCGCGGATATTAAGGAATCGGTTAAGCTCTCTATTCTAATCAAACGTAATGTTCGGTTTCCACGAGTTTTCCTCGCGTTGATCGCGCAATGTCCGCCCGTTGATGGGGGCAATTGACGACGAGAGACGTTTCGGTCGTCAATATTCTGGATCAATGCGACGTATCAGGAAGACGCGAATCAACTGCGGTGAACCGATAGCGAAACTCACGTTCCTTCCGCTTCTCTCTAAGCGACCCTTGATCTCCATCTTCGGATTTGAGCGTCTTCCTCAATCCATCGCCGCAGCGGTAAGATGTCGCAAAGGGAACGAAATGGAACTGGTTTGCGTTCGCCTGCTTCTTCTGTCCAAATTTGCAGTCTTTAAATTTTAACTAGGGCGACCGCCCGGTCTAGAGTTTAGTTTGGATTTCCTGCGAAGGAGGCTCGTCGTCGCGACTTCTTGCGAAATTGCCCAGTTTGCTTAATCGTGGCTGTTTTACAACGTGACAGCATTCTTCAACCTTGTTGTTGATATTTCGCGCAATTGACCGCCGCTGGGCACGTCTAGCGGACTGCCGCTTGTTTGACGCAATTTGGGTCGATAGCATAAAGCCGCCTTCATTTTTCTCAAATTGCGGGAGTAGCCGCCGATGAGTTCGCAAAATTTAGCTGGAAAAAACGCCCTCGTTACGGGGGCAAGTATCGGAATCGGTCGCGCCGCCGCGATTGCTTTGGCCAAACGGGGAGCCGGCGTCGCGGTCAATTACCGCTCGCAACCTGAGAAAGCGGAAGAGGTCGTCGAGCAGATCGAGCGACTCGGCGGCCGTGCGATCGCCGTACAAGGCGACGTCTCCGACCTTGCGGCCGTCCAGCAAATGGTTGAGCAAACGGTCGCCCAGTTCGGCCATTTAGACGTGGCCGTCGCCAACGCCGCCTATAGCGATCGCGAACGGTATTACGAGGCCGATCTCGACGGTTTTCGCCGTACGATCGACGTTACCATGTGGGGCGCGTTTCATTTGCTGCATGCGGCGACCGCGCAAATGATGAAACAAGGCAACGGCGGCGTAATTACCTTCGTCAGTTCGCCGCATGCGTTTATTCCCGCCCCCAAGGCGATGGCCTACAACATGTCGAAGGCGGCGGTCGATCACATGGCCAAAACGGCGGCGATCGAAGTGGCCGAATTCGGCATTCGGGTCAATATTTGTCAGCCCGGCTGGACCGACACCCCCGGCGAACGCAAATTCGCCTCGGAAGATACTTTAGAGACAGGGGGCGCCAAAATCCCGTTAGGTCGACTCGGCACGCCGGAAGAAATGGGAGAAGCGATCGCTTACCTGTGCGACCCGGCCAACAGCTATATGACCGGTACGACGCTGCTGATCGACGGCGGCATCAGTTTGCCATGGTGGGGAAATCGCGGCTCGGCCGCCCCGGAGTAAAGAATTTGCGAAAAACGAAAAACCCGTCGTTTGATCAACGCACGGGCGAAGATTTCGATTTAAGATAGATGTTTGCACGCATCGTTTTTGACTCCATCTTCTCGCTAGCCTGCCCGTATCTATGCTGAAATATCTGCTTACGACCGACGAAGGTGAGCAAGTCGTCGTCAACTCGACCCAAGCCGGCGAGTTGATTCAAACGCCCAGCGGCCGTACGGTCGAAGTTCCGCCGCTGCGAGAATTACGACAACTGCCGCTGCACGAGGAAGGACGGTCGAAAAATTCGCCCGGCGAGTGGAACCGCGCCGCCGGATTGCTGTTCGCGGTCGGCTTTCTCTTAATGCTGATCGGCGTCGGTATCGGCAGCTATGTCATGTTGACGTTGCCGGAAAAAGCGATTGTCGAGCCGCTGGAGACGGAAATGATCGATTCCGAATTCCAGAAAATGCCGGCGAACGTTTCGCTGGAAATGTGGATCGAGTTCTCTGAGCCGGGCTATCTCGACAAGATCCGAGATTTCCGTACGCAAAACGAGATGATCAATCTCTATCGAACGAACCGCACCTATTATGCGATGGGGTGTTTTGCGGTCGGTTTGGTCGGGCTCGCATTGCTTGTTGGCGCTGCGGCGCTCGGACTGAAGCGACGAGCCTAAGTCGTTACGTATCGAACAGCCGGCGACGCTCGACCTCGGGCAACGCGCGCCACCGCCCGACAAGCCGGGTTCGCTCTTGGGCGTGTTGCGGTTGCAGGGTCGCTTTATCAAAAGTCAAGCGTATCTCGTTCCACCAGCCGCTGCCGCGCAGCACATAGGCGTCGCGAGACTCGCCAAAGCGCCAGCGCCCCCAATGATCAAGCCCAGGGTAAACGTCTAAGATGCGGGCCATGGTCATGTCGTCTTTGCTGATCGACCGCAAATGGCGACAGATGCGGCAGACGCCGCCGCGCAGCGCACGCGGCGAAACCGCTTGAGCGCAGCTGACGCAGGTTTGAAACTCGGTCGTTAACAGCCGGTCTTCGCTTACCGGACAGCATGCAAATTGGTCGTTGCAGCCTTGTTTGCCGCTGACGACCGAGGTTTCCAACTCCGACTCTAAGACGCGTCGTCCCGTCAATTCGCAAGTCGCTAGCGATTCGATCGGCGCGATCGTTCCGCCGTCAGACGCGGCCACGTGATACGACAAGCGGCCAGTCGCCGGGCAGGCCAACCGGGGAGGCGAAACGTCGCCCGAGACGAAATGCCGTGCCCAGCCTTCAAACGGCAAGCTTGTCGAAGCGTCGCCGATCAAAATGTCGATCTTGCCGACCGCGTATTTGCACCAGACGATAGTCGCCAACATGCGCTCGCCAGGCGAAGCGGATTGGACATGGTCGTGCGATTGTTCGAGCAGCACCTGCACGCTTGCGCCGCTCTCGCGCGAGTAAGCGCGGTGCGGAGTCAAATCGTGCAAGCCGAAAGCGGTGATTTCGCCGAGGCTGAGCTGTTCGCCCGTTCGCCAATAAAACTGATGCCGGGCCTGCGATCCGTCTGCCGAGATCGAGGTCATCCGCAGGAGGGGCCGCTCTTCTAATCGGCAGCCCCCTAGTTGGCATTTTCCTCCTTCGACCACGTACGGAGCGAACAAGGCTTCGACCAAGACCGGCAGCCCCGACGGTTCGTCTCGCGGGGCGGATTGCGGGGCCGGCGCGAGCTGTTCGAGTCGCTCAACGATCTCGTTCCAACGCGTGCCGTTGGGGCTGATGACGACCAGATCATCGTTCGACTCTTCCGCCTCGCTGCCGATGCGAAACCGAAATTCAGCCGCCGGCCACTTGGCTTCCGGGGGCGGAATTGCGAGAAACGTTTGGTCTCCCTGGTCAACCACCTCGACCGCCAGCTGCGCAAGCGCCCAGGCGACGAGGGACGCGAAGTCCTCTTGGATCGCGGCAGAGTCGTTCATATGGGAGGCGAGTTGACTGTTCATAGCGAAAAAAAACGGAGCGGAATGTCTCTGTATTCATCGGCTGTCGAAGTCGCGAAACGTGCGATGAAGTGGCGCTCGGGCGAAGCATGGGCAAATTGAACTTGCGCGATCGGTACAGGTGGCAAAGTTTGAGCTTTCCGACAGACTTAACCAAGCGACTCAGGACATTTCGCATCTTTTCTCGAGGTACCGGCTCGAAGAGTGACAGCTAGGTGTCGCCCCATATACCTATATTGGGGGTATGAAGAATAAGAAATACCCCCCCGAACAGTACGTCTTTTTGATCACGATCACCGACGCTCCGCCGACTACGGAGAAAGAGGCCGTAGAGAAAGAGTCGCCGCCGAACGGGCTAGACGGTACGTTGGACGCTGACCCCGCTCAGCCGGCGAACGAGTCGTCGCATCTCCAAGACGCAGATGGTGGCTAGCACGTTTTGAATGGGCAGTCCGCTTCGACTGACGACGGCGTCCATGTCGGCCGGTTGACCGTCGGCCAGCGCTTGCATGATGGCGGTTTCCATTTCGTTCAGCTGCATTTCGATCGGCTGGCGGATCGTTTTGCCGTCGTCGGTTTGTGCCGGCCGCGAAAGGGGGCCGAGTTCTTCCAGCACGTCGTCGATCGATTCGACCAACTTGGCGCCATCTTTTAGCAAGCGATGGCAACCGCGAGCGTTGGCGTTGTCGATGCGTCCTGGCATCGCAAACACTTCGCGACCTTGCTCCATGGCGCAGCGCGCCGAGATTAACGCTCCGCTCCGGGTCGCCGCTTCGACCACAATCACGCCCAGGCTCATGCCGGTGATTAGCCGGTTGCGCTGCGGAAACGCCCCGCTCAACGGTTTAGCCAGCGGCGGCGACTCGCTGAGCAGCGCCCCTTGCTCCGCGATTTCGTCGCCCAAGGTTTCATGTTCGGGCGGATAGATATTGCGCAGACCGCTGGCCAAGTAGGCGATGGTGCGTCCGCCGGCTCGCAAAGCGCCGCGATGCGCCGCGGCGTCGATGCCGCGAGCAAGACCGCTGACGACCGTAAAGCCGGCTTTCGCCAGTTCGTATCCAAAACGCTCGGCCTGAGCCATGCCGTAGCTTGAACCACGGCGAGCGCCGACGATCGCGACCGACATCGCATCGCCCGGCGTAATGTCTCCGCGTAGAAAAAGTAGACTGGGCGGGTCGACGATTTCGGTCAGCAAAT
>JBITAD010000086.1:0-4416 GCA_044439945.1 Blastopirellula sp. JB062 | reverse complement strand
ACCGCATTCTGCAAATTAAGCTGATCGAGAATTTCGATACCGGGTTATCGATCATTCGAAGCGAACCCTCTTGCGTCGACGTCGACTTCGAAGCGGATCGCAATTTGATCACCTGCGAGCTGCAAACCGACGACGACGGCTTGGCCGCGCTGCTCGAAAAGCTGTTGGCGAATCAGGTCAAAGTACGCAGCTTCGCCGAAAAAGATCCGACGCTGGAAGACGTCTTTATGATGGTGACCAAAGGCTTGGTTTCGTAGGGCCGATTTCAAAATTGATTTCGTGCCCGAGATTTTCTGGTTTTGGCGAAATGCCTGCAGGTCGAAGCTGGCGAATCTTCTACGATTCGCCGCTACAGGCCGACGAAGCAAGTCGTGGGAATCTGAAATTTGTAACTGAAAAGCGGGAGCCCACGGGCCGCTAGTTGAACAGCATCAGCCCCGCGCCGGCGTCGTCGCGGCGCTCCCATTCGCGCCGCACTTCGCCCAAGCCGTACGCGCACAGCTCAAATTTATCGCTCAGTTCGTCCAGCAGTTCGGCGCCTGACTTGTCGTAACCAGACTGGATCTCGCTGGCGGCGTGGTACGCTTTTTTGCCTTCGGCCCAGTAATTGATTAGGTGATCCATTCGGTCTTCGCGGCGCATTCGTTTGAGCGCCTCGGGATAGACGCCGGACCAAAACAGAATGAAGTCGCCGATATGTTGATGGACGTCGCGTCGAGCGTCGCCCAATCTCGCTTCGGCTTCCAGCATCATTTGAGCGACCTCGGTCAACGGTTTGCCGGTCAGGCCGCGAATGCGAAAAACGACTTCATTGTTGACGAAACGGGTCAGCAACTCAGTCAAATAATCGATCAATCTCGGGTTCGGCACCCCAAGCTTGGTGTAGAAGGTGTGCTCGGTCAGTCCCGCGAAGAACTGCCGTACGTTGACGCTACGCTTGTTGTCGCTCATGGCTTTCGGCCTCCTAGTCGCTGTCGTTCGTTTCGCCTTTGATAACCAATCGTGGCGCACGAGTGCCGCAAGTCGTCTGGGAAATGCCTGTACTTCAAGTATAGTTTCGAGATTTTTTGAGGGTCAAGTTCAACGAAAAAAAGAATTTGCGGTTCGCTGCCTCTCTTTTTGCCGTCAGTGCAGTCAATGAAGGCGGAAGACGTGGACGGTCGCTAGCCAGGCAGAGTACCATGATATCGCGTAGCACCCGCAGAACTTTCCCCTCTCGCAATCGGTTGGCAAATGACGAGCGCTGACGCTGACGAAGATTTGGTCGTCGCCGAAAAAATCGCCCCTGACAAACCTGGCATGTTGTCCGTCTTGGCGATCGCCGGAATCGTGTCGGCGATATTCAAGCTAGGATCTCTGGCGATGACGCTACCTTGGATGCTTGCGCCGCACTTGTTTCAGCGAGATCCAGATCCGAACGCGCCGCTCGAATTGGTGGAATATCAACGTCAAATGGTCGAAGTGCAGGCCAAGTACGTCACGTTTCAGGTTGGGTTGGCGCCGTTGTCGATTCTGGTCGCGGCCGCACTTTTTTGGGCGGCGCTCAAGGCCTATCAACTCTCGAAACGGGGAGACGTTTGGATGCGACGCGTTTGCGCGGCGTCGGCGATCGTCGATGCGATCGGCGGCGTGATGTTTTTTCTCGTCCAACGAGACAATTTTTTCGCTTTGCAAGCCGCCTTTCAAAACGCCGACACCGATAATTCGACGTTATCGGTCATGATGATCGCAATGAAGGCCGCATTTTACTTCGGCATGGCGATAGGCGGCGGCTACCTATTGTTGCATTTCGCTTATTACTATTTCGCTTTTCGCTACTTCTCAAAGTCGGAAGTTCGCGCCCTCTATCAAGTCTAGCCCCAACAAAACGAACTGGATGTCTGAACAAAACCCCAAAGTCGCCGTCTACACTGGGTCGTTTGATCCGGTGACCTTAGGCCATTTGAACTTGATCGAACGCAGCAGTCGCCTGGTCGATCGCTTAATCATCGGCATCGGCACCAACGATCAAAAGGTAGGGCTCTTCAGTCCGGACGAGCGGGTGGAACTTGTCCGCCGCGTGACCCGGCATGTCCCGAATGTCGAAGTGTTGCACTTTACCGGCTTGGCGGTCGATTTTGTCCGCTCGGTCGACGCTCGCGCGATGATTCGCGGCATTCGCCCATTGACCGATATCGCGGGCGAATTCACGATGATGATGGCCAACCGCAAACTCGATCCCGGGATCGAAACCGTTTTTTTGATGGCCGACGAAGAGTACGGCCACGTCTCCAGTTCGTTGCTCAAGCAAATCACGCCGCTGGCCGGCGACGATCAATTGGCCAAGTTCGTACCGCGCGAGATTATCGCCGACGTGCGTCGCAAAATTCCGTCGGCTTAATCGCCGGCGGAGGTCGCTTCGATTCCCGTGCGAATATGATTAAGCACGTACGGGATGAAGATAACGCCCGAGTAATGATTGGCCGTCATCTGAATGTGATGCTCGGGCGAAAGTTTCGCCGCTTCGGCCAGAGCGACCCCGTTCTTTAACGGAACGACGTTATCGTACATGCCGGAATAAAGCCAAGTGCGTTGCGGATCGAGCCGATGGGCGATGCGTAGCGGTTCGATCCCGCTGACCAGTTCTTTCAGTTTATCTCCGCGAATGCCCGCCTTTTCCAGCTTTTTACGGACTTCGGCCGATTCGCGCTGGCCATGTTGCAAGATATCGGTCAGGTTGCCGCCGGAAAGAAGCAGGAAAACGCTGTCAAACCCCGCGTCAAGCGCCGCGGCGTCGCTTGCGACGAAGCCCCCCAGGCTCGTTCCTTGCACGGCGATATGATCGGCGTCGACCAGCGGCAGCGCCGCCACCGCGTCGCGAGCGCGGCGAACGTCGGCGATCGCCTGCTTGATTCGTTGCAAAAAGATCGCTCCGTCCGCTTTGCTCCCTTTTTCTTTGCGGAGTCCGTAGCCGGGCAATTGAACCATAAAGGTATGAAAACCTTCGTTTCGCAAGCCTCGGGCCAGCACTTGGCCGATCGTCATGCCGCTGCCCGACTCGTGAACGACGACGATGGCGGGCGCTTGGGTCGCGCGGCCGTTGACGTCGCGTGCCGCGTACCATTGCATCGCGACCCGGTCGTTTTTGGCGCTGCCTGTTGAAATTGGGGAAGGAAAGCGAACCAGCGCGTCGCCCCGTCCTTGCAGAGGCGTTTCGACCTCGACGACAAACTCGCTTCGCGGCCAGCAAAGCCCTTCTAGGCAGGCTTTCGCGTCGGGGTCGCTTTCGTCGATGTCGGCCAGGGTGTCGACCGCGTCGAACGATTGCCCGATCGCAACCGACAAGTCGGCCGGTCGAGCGCTAGCCGGGAAGATCAATAACGCAAGCCACAGCATTCCGACGGTAAACCAACGCTTCGCCATGACCGAATTTTCCTTGTCTGTTATCGAATGGGGGCCATCGGAGCACGACGACCAGGCATCCAAAGGCAAAGCCCGATCCCGCCAAAATAAAGGAAGGTCAACGGCGCCGCCAGCAAAAGCATGCTGAGCGGGTCAGCCGGAGTCAGGATTGCCGAAAGGACGCAGATCACCAAAACGGCGATTCGCCAATGCTCGGTATACGACCTTACCTCGACAAGTCCGATTCGGTTTAGCAAAAGCATCACCAGCGGCAATTGAAAGCTAATGCCGAAGCCCAGCGGCAATAACAGGGCGAAACTCATCCATTCGCTGATCCGAGGATCAGGATCGATCCCCAGCGCCAAGTTAAAACTAAACAAAAATTCTAACACCGGTGCAAAGACGTAAAAGTAAGCGAGCGCGGCGCCGCCGAAGAAGAGCCCCAAGCTAAACGGCAAGTAAATCCATATGTATTTCTTCTCATGCGGATAAAGCCCCGCGGCCACAAATTGCCAGATGTGCCAAAAGATCATCGGACTGGCGATTATCGCCCCGCAAACCAGGCCCGCTTTGAGCCAGATCATAAAAACTTCTTCAACTTTCAGCGCCACCAGCGAAGCTTCGGTCTGTTTCCAGGTCACCATGGCGACGGGCGCCGTCTGCGGCACGATCGCCAAGTCTCTGACTTCCTTTTTCAGTTCGTTTAGATCGATCGGATCGGCCGAGTCGCTCGTCAGGGCAGGGGACGGCTTGTCTTTCAGGTCTGAAATCCGTTTGATTTCGGCAGGTTCGATATACAGAATTTCTGGCGACCACTGGTTCGCCTCGGCGATTTTCAGCAGTTCTTCCTCTTTCTCCGAGGTGATTTCTTCCACCCCTTCTTGCTGTTTGAGTTGATCCTTCAGCCGTTGCAGCGTCCGCAATTGGTTGTATTTGACCAGGGCGTCTTTAACGGGTCTTTCGATCGCGTGAATCGCCTGATTAGCGATCAATAACCCGACCGCCAGGCCGATTGCGAGCCACACGAGAGATTTA